>JALSOA010000096.1 GCA_026986725.1 Acidobacteriota bacterium | reverse complement strand
AGGAGGTAATGTTCTATGGTTTGAGAGCGATTCCTTTTCTTTTGAAAAAAACGAGGAAAACATTTCTAATATCGTTTCATTAAAGGGAATTGTAAATTTTGTGAACTTTAAGGATGTTGACGCTCTTTTAGACACATTGAAAAACCTTGATGAGTTTAAAAAATCAAAGGCTTACATAGAAAATAAAATTAAATTTCAATAAAAGAGGTGGTGAATGAAAAAAATTGTATTTGTTGTTTTTCTTCTTGTTCTAACTCTAACCCCACTTTTTTCCAATGATGCAAACACAAAACAATGTGACGGTTTGAGCAAAAAAAGGTTCAGGATTGATCAGGAAAATAGAATAGATGTAAAAAAACCATTGAATGTGTTTGTAAATGTTTGTGAACTTATTGATAGGGTAAAAATAGAGGGTGTTGAGAACAATACAATTGATGTAAAGGCTGATGTTAGACTGCATCTAAAAACCAACATAAACAATCTTACTGTTGATGTTAAAAGGAAAGGGGATGACATATTCATTGAAACAAACCATTACCCCTACGATGTAAGGTTGAGGTACTGTGATAAAAAGGGTGGAGGAGAAATAGAGATCTCATTGCCCCGGAAAAACATAAAACTTTTTGTTTTCAAGGGGTTAAAAACAGAGTTTGTTTGCAAAAACATAAAAGTTAACACATTAAAACTTAAAACAAAGTACAAAGATATCAATGTAAAAGACAGTGATTTTAAGAAACTTTCGGTTAAAACCTTTAACGGAGATGTTATTGTTTCTAACTCTAATGCTAAAGACTTTTCTGTGTTTGGTGGGTTTGGAGAGGTTTTTCTTGAGAATGTGCAACCTGAAAACCTCTATGTTTCTTTGCTTTCTGGCGATTTTGAAACCTTCGGTTTGATGGAGTTGAAAAAGGGGGTTATTACCACCACATTTGGAGACATTCGTATTGACCTTAAATCCTTTTCCTCTGTTTTTTTAAAAACAATTTCAGGGGATATAGACCTTGGAGTTATCAATCCTCAAAGGGTAAGGTTTAACTGCAAAACAGAAAGAGGGGATTTTTTATTTAAGTACACAAGAACAAAACCACCTCTACCAGAAAATGGCATCCTGAAATCTGGAAAAGGAGATTATCCGGAGATTTCAGTTAATTCTGTTTCTGGGGATATAATTTTAAGAGAATTAAGGAATTGAATCTAATATTTTGCCCAAATAATGGTTAGCCAAAAAATTTAACTTTTTAGATTTAAGTGATATAAATCACAGTTTTTTGTTTTTTTGGAAGGATTATTTTTGAGATCTGCCCCTCAAGTTGTTTATTTTCTGATGGTTATGTTTAGTGACTTTGTTTTTTGTTAATAATGTAAATTTTTTTTATTGTTGACATCTTTTTTTTACATTTTTTATAATGTTTTTAACAGGGCCCTGTTAAAATCGTGTAGATGCGAGGAGATTTTAAAAACCTATGGGAGGAAAAATTATGAAAAAAGGGTTAAATTGGGTAAATGATCCAGTAAAAGATGTTCTTACTTCTGGTTCTAAAGATTTTGGGGGGTGCACAGTTTTACCTGTATGTGTACCTTATTCATGTTTGACAAGAGGTGGCTGTCCTGCTTATGGTTCTTGCATTCCTTTTCATATTAATCCATGTGGTGGGGCTTTTGATCCAAATCCTATCCACATACCATAATGGAATAAACATCTAAAAATTTTTTTCCAGGGAGAGGATTTTTTCCTCTCCTTTTTTTCTATACGAAATATTCGGGGGGATAAATGAAGCAATCAAAATACAACTTTTTTTTTGAACTTGAAAATGGACAGTACCTTATTTACAATGCCTTAAAGAATGGGCTTGGCCTTGTTGACAGAAGTGTTGTTGAAAAGATTAAAAGTGTAAGAGAGGGACAGAAG
>JALSOA010000095.1 GCA_026986725.1 Acidobacteriota bacterium | reverse complement strand
CTTTTAATATAATATCTTCCAAATAATTCCTTGAAATGTTCTTTTCGTTGTGTGTAAATTATATTACTGATTTTTGTCTCCTCTGGAATGGTTTTGTTTTCTTCGGGTATTATAGCCTGATTCCCTTTCCAGGGGGGCCTCTTTGACACAATTTAGATTACAGTATCACTAATCTTAAAAGATTTGTTCACCGGAAAAATTATTGTTTATTCAGGTATAATTTTATGTTAATTTAATTATAGATAATCAAATTTGGCGGAGGATTTATGCATATAAATGACTTGCTTAAAATTGCTACTCAAAGGGGAGCATCAGACCTTCACCTTAAGGTTGGCTCATATCCTGTTTTAAGAATAAACGGTAAACTAACCCCTTTAACTGAATTGAAAAAACTTATGCAGGAAGACACAATAGCCATGGCATTCTCCCTTATGAATGCAAGACAGAAACAGAAGTTTAAAGAAAACCTTGAAATAGATATTGCTTACTCCGTTCCGGGTCTTGGCAGGTTTAGATGCAATATCTTCCAGCAAAGAGGAACAGTTGGCCTTGTTTTAAGGGTTATTCCTGTAAAAATAAGGACGATAAAAGAACTTCTCCTCCCAAAAGTCATTGAAAAGATATGCGAAGAACAAAGAGGGCTTGTGCTATGCACAGGAACAACAGGTTCTGGAAAATCAACCACACTTGCAGCAATGATAGATTACATAAACTCAACAAGAACAGAACACATTATTACAATTGAAGATCCGATAGAGTTTTTGCACAGGGACAAAAAGTCCATTATCAATCAAAGAGAGATCGGGGTTGACACAATGGATTTTGCCACAGCACTCAGGGGAGCACTTCGTCAGGATCCCGATGTAATTCTTGTTGGTGAGATGAGGGATTATGAAACAATAGAAACCGCTTTAACCGCTGCTGAAACAGGTCATCTCGTCCTTTCAACCCTGCACACCCTTGATGCAACTGAAACTATAAATCGTATAATCTCAGTTTTCCCCCCGCATCAACAAAAACAGATAAGATTACAACTGGCACAGGTTTTAAAGGCTGTTATATCCATGAGACTTGTTCCAAAAGCTGATGGAAAAGGCAGGGTGCCGGCGGTTGAAATAATGAGGGTTACACCGTATATCAGAACACTGATAGAAGACAAAGAGAAAACCAAAGTCATACACGATGCAATTGAAAGGGGAACCTCACAGTACGGAATGCAAACATTCGATCAATCCCTTTACTTCCTGTACAAACAGGGTCTGATAACCCTCGAAGAGGCACTGAGAAGAGCATCCAACCCGGATGAATTCAAACTCAAAATACAGGGTATTCAATCCACCAGCGATATTGCCCAGGAGAATATGGAAGAGGCACTTGAGCACGAAAATAAATACGCTAAAAAACAATCCGAAAACGATGATCTGGAGATTGAACCATAAAATTCCGGTTCTTTGACCCTGCAAAAATGAATGAAAGATTCAAAATAATAGGCCACAGGGGAGCAAAGGGAGAGATGGCAGAAAACTCCCTTGAAGGCTTTGATTACATTCTAAAAAACGGAATAAAGTGGGCTGAGATCGATTTAAGGCTAAACGAAGACGGGGAAATAGTACTTCATCACGATAAGAAATCTGAACATCACATAAATGACAGGCCAAAGGATTTCAGATTACTGCCAAAGTTGAAAGATGCTTTGTCCCTTTTCCCTGAACTTAACTTCAACCTTGAATTAAAGGAAAGCACTGTTATGGAAAAACTAAAAGAAATTCGGGAATTGAAAACACATCCTGAAAGGTTCATGCTATCTTCTTTTCATCACCATATTGTTAAAAAATTGAAAAAAGTGTTTCCAGAAATACCCTGCCTTTTCCTGGTTAGCGGAGACTTTTTTGACCTATACCATTACATTGAAAAACACAATGTTGACGGAATTGTCTTCGAGCATGAATTCTTCTCTGAAAATGAGATAAAAAAACTCCTTGACAATGGAAAACAGGTTTACTGCTACTCTGTTGACGATGTGGGGGATGTTGTTTATTTTTACAAACAGGGTATCAACGGGATTATTACAAACTATCCAGTAAAAATGAAAAAGCACCTTGAATCACTTGATATCTTCAAAGATGAATAACTTTAAACTAATATCGGATTACAAACCCTGTGGAGACCAGCCTGAAGCTATTGAAAAAATCTTAAAAAGCCTTGAAAGAGGAAATCGCTATCAAACACTCCTTGGGGTAACAGGCTCAGGCAAAACCTTTACAATGGCAAACATTATCGAAAAGTGGCAAAAACCAACCCTCATAATTGCTCATAACAAAACCCTTGCAGCACAGCTTTACCACGAGTTTAAAACATTTTTCCCCGAAAATGCAGTTGAATACTTTGTGTCATACTACGATTATTACCAGCCAGAAGCCTATGTGCCCGAAAGCGACCTTTACATTGAAAAGGATTCCTCAATTAACGAAAACATAGAAAAATTAAGGTTATCTGCAACAAAAAGCCTCCTTACAAGAAGGGATGTAATTGTAATTGCATCTGTATCCTGCATATACGGGCTTGGCTCACCAAAAGAGTACAGGAATATGGCTATCACAGTATCTGTTGGAGAGACAAAAAACAGGGGAAGGCTTTTAATGGAACTTGCCCGGATTCAGTATGTGAGAAGTATGTTTGAATCTGAGGCAGGGACATTCAGGGTAAGGGGAGATACTATTGAGGTTTTTCCCTCATATCAGGAAGAAGGGATAAGGATTGAGATGTTTGACGACGAAATAGAGGGGATAAAACTTTTTGATCCGTTAACAGGGAAAACAGTAAAAAACCTTGATTTTATAGAGATATTTCCCTCATCTCACTATGTTACCTCACGGGAAAGGCTTTTAAAGGCTGTTGAGTTGATTAGAGATGAATTAAAACAAAGGCTTGAATATTTCGAAAAAAAAGGAAGGTTGTTAGAGGCACAAAGGCTTGCCCAGAGAACAAATTACGACATAGAGATGCTTCTTGAAACTGGGATATGCAAAGGGATTGAAAACTATTCAAGACACCTTGAGGGAAGGAGCGAGGGAGAGCCTCCTTTCACATTGCTTGACTACTTCCCCGATGATTTCCTTGTAATAGTTGACGAAAGCCATATCACAATACCTCAGATCGGGGGAATGTACCGGGGTGACAGAAGCAGAAAGGAAACCCTTGTTGAATACGGATTCAGGCTGCCTTCAGCCCTTGACAACAGGCCATTGATATTTGAAGAGTTTGAAAAAAAGATAAATCAGATTTTATTTGTTTCCGCAACACCGGGGAAATATGAGATTAAAAAAAGCAACGGAATTACAGCAGAGCAACTTATAAGGCCAACAGGCCTTATTGACCCTGAAATAATAATCAAACCTGCAACAAATCAGGTTGACCACCTTATTGGAGAAATTCATAAAAGAATTGAGAGAAACGAAAGGGTGCTGGTTGCAACACTAACTAAAAAGATGGCTGAGAATTTAAGCGAGTACTTAATCGAACTTGGAATAAAGGCAAAGTATCTCCACTCTGACATTGACACCCTTGAAAGGGTTGAAATATTAAAGGAATTTAGAAAGGGAACCTTTGATGTTCTGGTGGGAGTTAACCTTTTGAGAGAGGGGCTGGATCTACCTGAAGTCTCTCTGGTTGCTGTTCTTGATGCAGACAAAGAGGGCTTTTTAAGAAGCGAGACATCTCTTATACAGGTTTCCGGTAGGGCTGCAAGGAATGTAAACGGCACCGCCATTTTCTATGCTGACAGAATAACGGAAGCAATTAAAAAAACCGTTAAAGAGAGCAAAAGAAGAAGGAAAAAGCAGATTGAATACAACAAAAAGCACGGAATTACACCTAAAACCATAATAAAGTCTTATGAAAATATACTTTCTTCAATATTTGAAAGGGATTACTTCACGGTTAAGGTTGAGGAGGAAAGCGAAATAGAAAGGTACTCAAGGGAAGCACTCCTTGAGCACCTAAAAAAACTTGAAAAAGAGATGAAAAAACTTGCAAAGGAACTGAAGTTTGAACAGGCTGCAAAATTAAGGGATAAGATTCAGGAATTAAAAGAAAAAGCCCTTATGTAATTTTAAAAAAACCTTGCAACCCTCACTGTGAAAACAGACAGATTCAATTTTGGATAATTTATCAGGTTTGAGATATATTGAAAGTCAAAAGATAGTGCAAGATTGTTTTTAAAATCAAGCCTGTATTGAACCTCAATGTGATTTTCATCCTTTAACTCAAGCCCGCTTATAGGGTTTATCTTTGCAAAACCAAACAAGAGGCAATCATCTTTAAAAAACATTGAAGTAACATTAAAGCCAAAAGAATAAAAATCCCTGAATTGATAAATGTCCTTTCTCACCCTTCCATATCGGAAAAACAAACCAGCCCTTTTATTAAAATACTGATCAATGGAAACCCCAAATCCACTTGCCCCTTTCAGTTCAGGCCTTCTGCTTCCATCTGTGAGATTTTCAAAAACTGAAAAATGAGGATGGGAGTTGTTGTACAAATAAAACCTGTAATTACCCTTTAAACCTTTAAAATCCGTTTTAAAATTAACCTGAAAACCTGCTGTGAGATTCTCTTTAAAGGTGTGTGTCCCCGTTTCATCAACTGTCCATTCCTCACCGTTAAAAAAAACTTTATGCTTTTCAATGGATTGAACAAACCCTGAAAACTCCACCCTCTCACCTTTTAAAAAGAACCCGGCAATGGGGGAATACAGGTCTTCTACATCAAAAAAAACATTGTTTACAAAAGGCTTTCCAACAAACTGATTCAATTCATCGTTTGCAAACTCATTCTGGTCAATAAAAACAAATGGCTCTGTCTTACCCACAATAATCTCAAGTTTTTCAGAGAAAAAAGAGACATCAAGGTATGCCTCAAGCAATTTTAAATCATAATTACCATCGGGGTTGTCGTCTGCCATTGTGTTAATATTTGCAAAAAGAAAATCAGAGTAAGTTTTGTCCGCACCCTGTCCATTCCCATTGTGAAACCTTGTGTAAATTGAAAATGCATCAGTAAACCGATAAAAACCCTCAACATCAATCACATTGCCAAAGCCCTTTTCACTGGAAGGAAAAATTTTGCCACTTTCAGATAGATTACCCCCCTGAAAGTAAAAAACCACATCACCGTTTAAAGAAAAACCTTTAAAAACCTCAACAGCTCTTAAATCAAAAACAAAAACCAACATTAACAAAACCAAAAACTTCCTCATAATAACTCCTGATATAGTTTTGCCTATAAATTATAGTTAAGGCTATATCAGAAGTCAACAAAAAAACGAGGGTAACCCCTCGCTTAAAAATTAAAATTTTAAAATCTTTTAATAATTTTCCACAAACAATTCAAAGTAACCTTTCGGATGTTTGCAGGCCGGACACTTTTCAGGGGGTTCAATTCCCTCGTGAACATAGCCGCACTTTCTGCACTTCCAGAAAACCTTTCCATCTTTTACAAATACAGTACCATCTTCAATGTTTTTTGCAAGTTTCAAAAACCTTTTTTCATGCCACATTTCAACCTTTGCAATGGCATTCCACGATGCTGCAATCTCCGGAAAACCCTCTTCCTTTGCTATCCTTGCAAACTCAGGGTAAAGCTCCACAAACTCCTCGTGCTCTCCCATAGCGGCAGCCTTTAAATTTTCAAGAGTATTCCCCAGTTGGACAGGGTAAGCCGCCTGTATCTCAATCATCATAGGCTCATTTAATCCTAAATTCTCGGTAATGTGTTTGTAAAATGTCTTTGCATGAACCCTCTCATTATCCGCAGTTTCAAGAAATAAAGCCTCAATCTGCTTATAACCCTCTTTGCCCGCGATTTTTGCATACATATCATACCTGTTTCTTGCCTGGGATTCCCCGGCAAAACTCTTTAAAAGGTTTTCAAGCGTTTTGGTCCCTTTTAAACTTTTCATAAATCCACCTCCATACACTATGTTAACTATAGTACATGAAATTCAGCGTCTGTCAATAATAATTTTTATTATTTAAAATATTTTTTCGCTTTCAAACAGAGAAATAATTAACTATAATAGAAATCCGGAGGTGGTTTATGAAAAAGGTTTTTACCTTAATATTGATATTACTTTTTGCAGTCTTAATTTACACTGCATACACATACACAACCATCAGAAAGGGAAACAAATTCTACTTTATGAAGAAAAATCGTCCCACTTTTGATGAAGTGTATGTTGATGTTACAGACTGGACATTCAAGGATTATGCAATTCACCCTGAAATATCAGCCTTTTTAATAGCATCGGGGGTAAGGGGAAAATACATAAAAATAAAACCAGATATTATGAAAGAGATTGAAAAAAAGAAAAAAGAGATGGAAAAAATGATTGAAAAGGAGGAGAAATAGAAAATATGAAACTGCCAATCGTGGTTTACGGTGATCCTGTTTTAGAAAAAAAGGGTGAAAAAATCAAAGAAATAAACGATGATATAAAGAAACTTGTTGAAGATATGTATGAAACAATGAAGGCGGCACCGGGCATTGGACTTGCTGCCCCACAGGTTGGTAAAAGCCTTCAACTTGCAATAGTTGATCTTTCCGCAGGAGAGAGGCCAGAGGAAAGAATGGTTTTAATAAACCCAGAAATTGTTGAACAGGAAGGAACACAAAAGGAGGAAGAAGGTTGTTTAAGTTTTCCGGGAATTTTCGGGTTTGTTGAAAGACCTGAAAAAATAAAGGTTAAATACATGGATTTAGATGGAAACGAAAAAACAATAGAGGCAGAAGGTTTACTTGCAAGGGCTTTATGCCACGAAATTGACCACTTAAACGGCATCCTCTTTATTACAAAATTTGCACCTGTAAAAAGACAAATGGTTATGAAAAAGATAAAAAAACTTATGAAGGAAGGAAGATGGGGTTATTAAAAACAATCTTTATGGGGACACCTGAAATCTCCGTCCCTTTTTTAAAAAAATTAAAAGAATTAACCGATTTAAAACTTGTTATAACCCAGCCTGACAGACCAAAGGGAAGAAAAAAGAAGTTAACCCCACCCCCTGTAAAAGAAGAGGCCAAAAAACTTGGATTAGAGGTAATACAGCCTGAAAAAATCAAAAAGAATGAAGAACTGATAAACAAAATAAAGAAAATTGAACCTGATTTAATTCTCGTTGTTGCATACGGGAAGATAATTCCGGAATCAATCTTAAATATCCCTAAATACGGGTGCCTGAATATACATTTTTCATCACTTCCAAAGTACAGGGGTGCGGCACCTGTGAACTGGGCTATTGTAAACGGCGAAGTGGTAACTTCGGTATGTTTAATGAAAATGGATAAAAGGCTTGACACAGGGCCAATTATAGGTTGTATCTCTGAAAAAATAGAGCCGGATGACAATGCTGAAGATGTATTTAAAAAACTAACCGCAAAAGGATTAAAATTACTTGAAACCACTATGTTTGATTATGTTTCAGGGAAAATTAAACCTGTACCTCAACATGAAGAACACGCAAGCTATGCCCCAATAATAAAAAAATCCGATGGAAAGATAGACCCCAACCTGCCTGCCGTTGACATACACAACAGGGTGAGAGGATTCTATCCCTGGCCATCGGTTTTTGGAAGAATAAACGGGAAACTAATAAAAATTTTAAAAACATTTCCCTCAGAAATGAAAAGTGATAAAGAGCCCGGCACAATACAGATAATCAACAATATCCCCTTTATGGTTTGTGGAGATAAACACCTTTTAAAACTTATGATTGTACAACCTGAATCCAAAAAACCAATGGACGGAAAATCAGCAGTAAACGGGGGTTATTTAAAAGACGGAGACAGGATTGAATAAAAAAATTTTTATTCTTTGTGGAGAACTCTCGGCCGAGCAATATGCGGCAAAACTTGTTCCCGAACTATTAAAAAACGGATTTACTGTGCATGCTCTTGGAGGAGATCTTTTAAAAAAAGCCGGAGCCAATGTTGTGTTAAATTACCAATCATTATCAGTTGTTGGGCTTACCGAGGTATTGGAGCATTACTCTGATTTAAAAAAAGCCTTCAATTTTCTCGTAAATAAAATTAAAGAGATTAAACCTGACATACTTGTATGTATTGATTTTCCAGATTTCAATATGAGAATTGCGAAAAAGGTTAAAAAGTATGTCAACAAACTTGTTTACTTTATCCCCCCGCAGGTATGGGCTTGGAGATTATACAGAGCAAAATTTATATCAAACCTCTTTGACAGAGTGATAGTTTTATTCCCCTTTGAAAAACCCCTTTACGAAAACGCCTGCTATTTTGGACATCCCTTAACAGAACTGATAGAAATAAAAAAAGAAAAAAAGGATTTTTTTAAAAAATACTCTTTAAACAATATCAATAAAAAAATCCTTCTGTTACCTGGAAGCAGGAAAAAAGAAGTTATCTCTTTAACATCATATCTTTTAGAATTTGCAAGAGAATTTTATAACAAGCATAAAGAGACAGATTTTTTACTTTTACCATCTCCTTCACTTAACAGAGAGGTTATTAACAATTTCAAAATGGATTTTATTAAACAAACAGGGTGTTCTATCTTTGAAATTGAGCATCAGGATAAATATGAGGCTATAAAATACTCTGACATTGCAATTGGCAGTTCAGGAACAATAGCACTTGAATGTGGGCTTTTAAAAACACCAATGGTTGCACTGTATAAACTGTCAAACATAACCTACTTTTTTGGACTATGCGTTGTTAGAAGCGATTTTTTCACAATACCAAACATACTACTTGAAGAAGAGGTTTACAGAGAATTGATAAATTTCAGCCTGACATCTGACAATATAATGGATTATGCAGAAAAAGTATTGTATAATCCAGAATTTAGTGAGGCATTGAAAAAAAGGCTGGAAGCATTAAAAACAATGCTTCACAAAAAGGCCATATTTAAAAACATTGCAAGGGGAATAGTTAATTAAATGCCTGTGGTAAAACGATTTTTAAAATACTTCAAGCCATATTTCGGGACATTGATAATATCATTTGTAATCCTATTTTTCGTTGCAGTTTTGTGGGAATTGAATACAGCCGTTGCAAAACTGATAATGGACGGACCTTTAAAGGAAGAGACGAACATAACAAAGGTTGAAAAAAAATCATTGAAAAAAGACAGGCTAAAATTTGTAACAAAATTCAAAAACAAAGTAAAAAAATACCTTGAAGAAAAGGGGCTAACAGAAAAGATAAACCTGAAAAGCGATAAAACAGGCGATGTTCTTGTAATAATACTCATAATCCTCGGGTTATATATCATAAAAGGAATAGCCACATTCTTCGGGTATTTTCTTTTAGGAGTAACCGGGCATAAAGTTATAAGGGATTTAAGAAACGACCTCTACTCTTCTATAATAAACCAGAGCGTCTCCTTCTTTGACAAATACCACTCAGGGACCCTGATTTCACGAATTACAAACGATGTTTTTATAATTCAAAATGCAGTTACAACAAAAATAGGAGACCTTGTTAAAGAAAGTATGTTCTTCATACTTATACTCCTTGCTATATTCTACATAGATTACAGGCTATCCCTTTTACTACTGTTCATTATCCCACTTATAGTTATACCTGTTATTCTTATAAGCAAAGCAATAAGAAAAGCCACAACATTGAGCCAGAAAAAGATGGCTGAAATGACAAATATTTTAAAAGAAACAATTTCAGGAAGCAGAATTGTTAAAGCATTTGCAATGGAAAACTTTGAGATAAGGAAATTTATGCAGAAAAACTACGAATTCTTTAAAGCAAATGTCAAACTTGTTGCCGCAACAGTTGCATCTTCCCCCATTATGGAGTTGGTTGGCGCAATCAGTTTAAGTATGGTAATTGTCTATGGAAACATAAAAATCAAATCCGGGGAGATGACAACAGGCACATTTATGACTTACATAACAAATGTTTTATTGCTTTATTCGCCAATAAGGAGACTCAACAAAGTAAACAATGAACTGCAACAGGCAATGAGTGCGCTAAAAAGGGTATTCTCTTTAATGGATGAAAAAAATCTTATAAAATCTCCTGAAAAGCCTGTGCCATTCCCGGAAGCAATAAAAGAGGTTGATTTTAAAAATGTATCTTTCTCATATGACGGCAAAAAGAATGTTTTAGACAAAGTAAACCTTAAAGCAAGAAAAGGCGAAACAATAGCAATAGTTGGCTCAAGCGGAGACGGTAAGACAACACTTGTAAACCTGATACCAAGGTTTTATGACTGCACGGAAGGAGAAATAACAATCAATGGTATTGATATTAAAAAATTTGACCTTCATCAATTGAGAAACAACATAGGAATAGTTACTCAGGAAACAATACTCTTTGACGACACTGTGTTTAACAATATTGCGTATGGGAGAAGCGACATACCCATTGAAAAGGTGGAAGAGGCGGCAAAATTAGCCTATGCACACGATTTTATTGTAAAAATGAAGAAAGGCTACCACACAAATATTGGAGAAAGCGGAGTATTTATTTCAGGGGGACAGAGACAGAGGCTTGCAATTGCAAGGGCACTTCTGAAAAACCCCCCAATACTTATACTTGATGAGGCAACCAGTGCACTTGATACAGAATCGGAAGTGCTTGTTCAAAAGGCACTGGAAAACTTAATGAAAAACAGAACAACATTCGTTATTGCCCACAGGCTGTCAACTATTAGGAATGCTGACAGAATTTATGTTATAAGCAAGGGGAAAATAGTAGAGGTAGGAAACCACGAGGAACTTTTAAATAAAAACGGGGTTTACAGAAGGCTTTACAACATTCAGTTTGGCGGAGGAAATGAATAAACTCCTGTTCAAATCAATTCCCACAATAGTGTCATCTTATATGAAACTTGTTTACAAAACAGAGAATTCACGGAAGATGATAAATGTCGAACCTGTTAAAGAATTTTATAAAAAAAACAAACCTTTTATATATGCTTTCTGGCACAACAGAATATTTATGGCTCCCTTTGGGCTTCCACAGTACATAGACAGGTATGTTCCTATAATATCAAAATCAAAAGACGGGGAATTGATAGCAAGAACAGTGGGGAAATTGGGGGTTAAGGCTTACGCAAGGGGTTCATCTTCAAAATTCGGCAAAAATGCATATCAAAGTGCAGTAGAGCACCTAAAAATGGAAGGAAAAGGCTATGTGGTTGCCGTTACCCCTGACGGCCCTCTTGGCCCAAAATATATTGCCAAAGACGGCGTTGCAAGAATGGCAATTGAAACAGGTATGCCTGTAATATGCTTTTGCTACAATTCATCAAAAAAGATTATTGCAAACTCCTGGGATAACTTCATAATACCCCTGCCCTGTTCGGATTTTGTGTATGTGTATGAAGAACCTTACTTTGCTGACAAAAGCAAAACAGTAAAAGAAAATCTCGAAATAATAGTAAAAAAACTAAAAAAAGTAACAGAAATTGCAGATAATTGGGAGTTTTAAATGAAAAGTATGACAGGATTTGCTGAAACAAAAAAAGAGTTTGACGGGTTTACAGTTAACATTGTAATTAAAAGCATAAACGGGAAATACCTTGATGCAAGTGTTAAAATTGATGAAAATTTCCAGTCTCTGGAAAATGACATAATCTCATTAGTTAAAACAAAGGTGAAAAGGGGAAGGGTCAGTCTTTTTGTTTCCATTGAATTTGATACATCAAAATACCCTGTAAAGGTAAATTATGAAAAAGTAAGACCTATCCTTGAACAGATTGAAAAACTCCAGAAAGAATTCCCCTCTTTTGATTTTAATGCACCTTTAAATGTTTTTCTCTCATCAAATAACGGATTCCTTGAAAATCAACTAACAGAAGATTTAAAAGAAAAAGTTAAAAAAGGAATTTTTGAAACAATAAACTATATTCTTGAACCATTTAATGAATCAAGAAAACAGGAGGGAGAATTCTTAAAAGAAGATTTTATAAAAAGGCTAAACCAAATAGAAATACTTGTTGACAGTATTGAAAAGGAAAGAAAGGGGTTTTTTGAAAAACAGCTTGAAAGATACAGAAAACTAATCCATGGGCTTGTTAAAGAGGGAGACGAAAACAGAATAATGATTGAAGCGGGAATATTGGCGGACAAGCTTGATATAAGTGAAGAGCTAACAAGACTCAAAAGCCATGTTTCTGTTTTCAGGGAAACTATGAATGAAGAAGAAAAAGCCATAGGAAAAAAATTGGATTTCATACTTCAGGAAATGATAAGGGAGACAAACACAATTGGTTCAAAAGGGAAAGACAAAGAGATATCCAAATGGGTAATAGAACTTAAAACCGAAATAGAGAAGATCAGAGAACAGGTACAGAATATAGAGTAAAATGGATTACCTGCTTTTCAATTCATTGAACTCGTTTCTCACTGCTGCCATAATAATAATGCTCGGTCAGATAATATACGCTGCAATAGGGTTTGGTTCTGCCATGATCTCTATAACCATGCTATCAATAATCTTTGGCAATATCTCTCAGATAATACCTTACTTTCTTCTTCTCTGTGTACCAACAGAGATAATAATTGTGTCCAGAAACAGGCATTTTTTAGACTTCAAATTTTTAAAAAACTTTCTTTTATACCTATTTTCTGGGCTTTTAATAGGTTCTCTATTGCTAAAATTCACCATGCCTCAAAAACTTTTAATATATCTTGGCCTTGTGATAATAGTAATCGCTTTCTACTTTCTATTGTTTGAAAACAAAATGAATCCCTCTTTCAAAAAAAATGGGATGGCAGGTAAAACACTATCCTTTCTAAGCGGGATACTTGGTGGTGTTTACGGAATATCCGGACCACCCATAATAATATTCCTGAAAGGGCTGAAAATGGACAAATCAAGATTCAGAACAACAATACTGTCGGTGTTCTTTGCAATGAGCATAATCAGAACCTTTATTTACACTTTATTAGGGCTTTACAACACAAAGATAATCCTATCAGTAATTGCCACTCTACCCTTCGTTGCAGCGGGGATATACATAGGGAACAAAATACACCTGATCATATCGGAAACACGGTTTAAAAAGATAACAGCAATTCTACTCCTTATTAATGGAACAATACTTGTACTAAAGCACCTTAAATAATAAAGAAGTAACAGTAAAAAGTAACAAAAACGGTTGCAAAAATCTGAAGCCATATACCTGCTTTGGCCATATCCCTGATTTCAAGCACTCCGCTTCCCATAACAATTGCATTCGGAGGCGTTGCTACCGGCAAAACAAAGGCAAAAGAAGCGCCAAGTGTTGCAGGTATCATAAGAATAAGCGGATCAATTTTTGCAGTCTGTGCAATACCTGCCAGAATTGGAAGCATTATGGTTGTTGTTGCCGTATTTGAGGTAAACTGTGTTAAAGTTCCCAGAGTCAAAATAACCACAAAAACAAGCAACAATGGCTGAAGGTGAGTAATGAAAGCAAGCCTTTGACCAATCCAGTGTGTTAACCTGCTGACCTTAAATGCCTCCGCAAGGGCAAAACCACCACCAAAAAGAAACAAAACCTCCCACGGTATTTTAACCACATCGGAAAAATCCATTACCATCTTTCCATCCTCCTTTGAAGGGACAAAGAAAAGAACTGTTGCAAAAAACATTGCAACTGTGGAATCCTTTATGTATTTTCCATAAGGGAAAAATGAAGCCCAACCCCTTATCTTAAAACTCCCGAAATTAAATCCAACCCTCGTTATCCAGCCGATAGCAGTAAGTAAAAACACAACAAAAACAACCTTTTCTTCAAAACCCATTGATGCAAGAGAAGCCCTTTCATTTTCAACAATGCTCTTTAAATTATCCCTGGGCAAACCTTTAAAAGGAAATCCAAAAAAAACGAGATAAATCCAGGCAAAAGCAAGTATGAAAATACTTATAGGCAACCCGATCTCCATCCACTTTGCAAAGGATATCTGTGCTCCAAAAATCTTATTGTACATCCCTGCAAAGACAAGGTTGGGTGGAGTACCAACAAGGGTTGCAACCCCTCCAATTGAGGCTGCAAAAGCAATACTTAACATCAGGGTTTTTGAGAAATTGGAAAAATCCGTACTTTCATCCAGGTCTTTTGAAAAACTTTGAATTAGAGCAAGTCCTATAGGCATCATCATTAAAGTAGTTGCGGTATTTGACATCCACATGGACAAAAATGCAGTTGCCACCATAAAGCCCAGAATAATCGCACCAGGATTAACCCCCAGTACATTGACTATATTCACTGCTATTCTTTTATGTAACCCCCACTTTTGAATAGCCTGAGCAATTATAAGACCCCCTAAAAACAGGAAGATAAGCCGGTGTGCATAAGGCCTGGCCACTTCAGATGCGCTCATTACCCCAAAAAGTGGAAATATGGCAAGGGGAATCAGGGCGGTTGCACCCATTGGTATAGCGTCACTGAGCCACAAAATAGCCATTAAAAAGGTTGTTGAAAGAACACTCTTTTGAGCAAAAGTCAGTCCGCCCGAAGGGAAAAGCAATATCACCAGAAAACCCATAAACGCGATAGTCAGCCAAAAAAACCTCTTTTTCATTTTAAATCTCCTTATACCATACTTACATTTATTTGATTGTAAAACAGAAAAATTAGTTACTCAAACTATTGTTTTAAACAAGTGAGGGGATTATAATAAATTTTATAGAGGAGGTTTAAATGAGAATTTTAGTCTTTTTGATAGTATTGATTTTACCAATAAACGCCATATCTGATACAATAATAATTACTTACAAAAATGGAAGAAAACAGATTATCAAATTAACCGGGAAAAAAGAGGAAATAGAAAAAATAGAATTTCTGAAAAATCTCCCTGAAAAAAGCATTGTGAAAAAAGAATTTAAAAACACAAAGAAAACAAACTCAAACCCATTCAAAAAATTCAAAAAAGAGATGGAACAAAAACTAAAACCAAGTTTTGAAGGATTGTGGAACTCCAATTTTGGAAACATTGTATTTAAAATAGATGGCAGGAAAGTATATGGAATATACAAAAACGGAAAAGGGAAAATAATAGGGAACCTGAGCAAAAACGGGCTTGTTCTAAAAGGCAAATGGATGGAGGCTCCTGATTTTAAACCACCCAGACATGCAGGAAAAGTCATACTTAAATTATCCCCATCGGGGATGTCGTTTAAAGGGTTGTGGGGGTTCGGAGATGAAGAACCTGACTCTCAATGGGTTGGGAGGAAAATAAAATGATTGGGGTACAAAATGGATCCCGTTAAAATCCTGTTGAACATTGTATTTACAACGGTTGGTTTTGCCTATTTCCTTTACGGCAAAAAGTCAGAACGGTGGAATTTTATAGTATTCGGTGCCATCCTTGCATTCTGGCCATACTTTTTCTCAAACCTCTTAATTGAAATAGCAGGTGATATAATCCTTGCGGTACTACCCTTTATCGTTGATTTTTGACATTTGCAATATCCACCCTAATTCATAGGGTTAAACATACGAATTTAATTTAAAATAACATCTTTATTGCCATATTCTTTTTACGAATATACTTGAAAAAGTTATGAATTTACAATAAAGTATTTAGGTAAACTTAACAAAAATCTAAAAGGAGTGATTATGAACTCATCCAGACCACAAGGTTTACCAGAAAACGCCTATAGGCCATTAAACGAAGGTGAAAAGTACATACCCTTCATTCCTGCTGAGAAGATTATCCCTGAAATCACCATCAGAAGCGTGCTTTGGGGAGTTGTAATGTCGTTTATATTCACATTTGCCTGTGCATACTCTGGATTAAAAGCAGGACAGGTTTTTGAGGCTGCAATACCAATTGCTATTCTTGCTGTTGGCCTTGGCAAGATGTACTCAAGGGAAAACACAATACTTGAAAACGTTATCATACAGAGCATAGGGGCAGGGTCAGGAGTTGTGGTTGCGGGAGCAATATTTACTCTCCCGGCATTATTTATGTTGAAGTTAAATCCGGGCTTTTTCACAATCTTCTTTGCAGCCTTCCTGGGAGGAGTGCTGGGAATTCTCTTTCTTATCCCTTTAAGACGGTATTTTGTTGCAGAGCAACATGGTATTTTACCCTTCCCGGAAGCAACTGCCACAACTGAAATCCTTGTTACCGGGGAAAGTGCAGGCAATCAATCAAAAACACTTGTTGTTTCAATGATAGTGGGTGGGATACTTGACTTTCTTGCAGAATCAATGAGGTTCTGGGGAGTTCACTTTAACTGGACAATGCTTGGCACTCCGTTTAAAACATTCACAGCAAAAACAAAGATGCTCTTTAAAATGGAAACAACCTCATTTTTCATAGGACTTGGATACATCGTTGGTTTAAGGTATGCCTTTGTAATCGTTGCAGGCTCATTTTTAGCCTGGTTTGTGTTTGTTCCATTCTTTGGATACGCTCAATCCCTTGCAGGAAACGGTGCGACAACAATGACTGCAAATGCAATTTTCGGGCAGTATGTAAGGCCAATAGGGATAGGTGCAATTGCAATTGCCGGGCTTTTAGGAATTGTCAAAAACTTCAATGTTATAATTTCCTCATTCTCAATAGGCTTTAAGCAGATGTTCGGGCACCATGAAGGAAATGAAAGCATAAGGACAGATAAAGACATCTCAATGAAAACAATAATAATCCTCCTGGGAGTTTCTCTAATCTCCACTTTTGTTTTCTATTACTTTTTAACAAAGAGTTTCGGATTCGGACTTTTAACCCTTGTTATCACCTTTGTTATCACATTTCTTTTCACCACTGTGGCAGCAAGGGCTATCGCAATAGTTGGCTCAAACCCTGTATCCGGGATGACCCTTGTTACCCTTATTATTGGCTCGGTTTTACTTGTAAAAGCAGGGCTTCACGGGGACAAAGGAATGGCTGTTGCTCTTGTTATGGGATCTGTTGTTTGCACTGCACTATCAGTGGCAGGAGGATTTATAACTGACCTAAAAATTGGTTACTGGCTTGGTGCCACCCCTTACAATCAGGAAAGGTTTAAATTCCTTGGGATTCTGGTAGCTTCCGCAACTGTCGGTATAGCCATTTACCTGATAAATGCGACACTGGGCTTCACCCTTCCAAACGGGCAACCAAACCCGGCAATGCCAGCACCTCAGGCAAATGTTATGAAGTCAATAATACTCACTTTGATGGATCCTAAAGCAAACATCCCCTGGATTCTTTATGGCGTGGGTGGGATAGTTGCATTGCTAATGGATATTTTGGGGGTACCAGCCCTTGCATTTGCACTTGGAATGTATTTGCCTCAGGAATTAAACACACCACTTCTGGTTGGTGGATTCCTTGCATGGCTGTTAAACAGAAGCTCTGATGATGAAGAGATCGCAAAAAAGAGGGTTCAAAAGGGAACCCTTATTGCGTCAGGCCTTCTTGCAGGATCGGCATTGTTCGGGATACTGGGGGCTGTTTTAAGGATAATACCAGGTGGCCTTTTAAACGGGCAAAAGATTAACCTTCTGCAAAAACTCTGGCATATTTTTGGTGTTGCAGGCAAGGAAGGCCATCACAGGTTTCTTTTCGCATCAAGCGAGAGTGCTGCAACCATTATCGGACTCGTAATTATGGCTATTGTAAGTATCTGGCTTTACCGTTCCTCTTTGAAAATTGATAAGGAATAAAAAAATGAAAATGAAAATACCTGTACTGTGTGCCCTGATCATCCTTTTAGCAGGGTGCACAAATGGAAAAACCAACAAAAATTTTTCTGAAGGGAAAATCTCAATGAACAGGAAGATTAAATACCTTGACAGGGAAATAAAAAAATTTGCCCCGGTAAAACTTTCTTTTGACAAAAAACTTATAAACGAAAAACAAAGAATTGTCTTGAAAAAACTTATTGAAGCAACAAAAGTAATGGATGAGATATTTTTAAGACAGGTTTACTCAAAAAATATTGAAATAAGAAAAGAATTAAAAAAGAAGAAAGATGAACTTTCAAAAAAAGAACTTACCCTTTTTAACATTTATTACGGGCCATTTAACAGGCTTGAACATGACAAACCATTCATTGATGGTGTTGGAAAAAAACCCCTTGGGGCGAACTTTTACCCGGAAGATATGACAAAAGAGGAGTTTGAGGATTTTATAAACAAACACCCCGATATGGAAGATGCTTTCACATCAAACTTTACAGTTATAAGAAGAGATAAAGAGGGGAAGCTGATTGCTATACCTTACTCTGTTGAGTATAAAAATCTTCTTAAAAAGGCGGCAAATTTTTTAAAGGAAGCAGCAAAGGAATGTAAAAATGAATATGTAAAAAAATACCTGAAGTTAAGGGCCGAAGCATTTTTATCAAACGATTATTTCAAATCTGACCTTGCATGGATGGATATAAAGAACAACACTATTGAGGTGGTAATAGGCCCTTACGAGGTTTATGAAGACAGGCTTTTTGGTTATAAAGCATCTTTTGAATCCTTTGTAACTGTTAAAGACCCTGAAGAGAGCAAAAAACTGAAAAAAATTGTAAAATACCTCGTTGATATGGAAAAGAACCTTCCAATTCCAGACAAATACAAAAATTTCAATAGAGGACTATCATCACCTATTGCTGTAGTGTATGAAATTTACTGCGGAGGGGATGCAGGAGCAGGGGTACAAACAACTGCATTCAACCTGCCAAATGATGAAAGGGTAAGGGAAGCAAAAGGCTCAAAAAAGGTTCTCTTAAAAAATGTTGCAGAAGCAAAGTATAAAAAGTGCTGGATTCCTATTGCAAACACTGTTTTGACACCTGAAACATTGAAAAATGTGTCATTCAACGCCTATTTTACTCATACCCTGTTGCATGAAATATCTCACGGATTGGGCCCTGGAATTATTACAAAAAACGGCAAAAAAACAACAGTTAACAAGGAATTAAAAGAGTACTACTCCACCCTTGAAGAAGCAAAAGCAGATGTTCTCGGTGTTTATAACGGTGTGTTTTTAACCAGAAAGCGAGTATTCCCCAAAGGTTTTGATAAAGAACTTATTACAACATTTATCGGCGGGATCTTCCGCTCAATAAGATTTGGAATAAATGAGGCTCATGGTGGAGGAAACATAATTATTTTCAATTATCTTAAAGAAATGGGCGTAATCGATTATCACAGAGATACCGGTAAATTTTCTGTAAACCTTGACAAAGCAGAAGACGGTTTTAAAAGCCTTGCCCGTGAAATACTAATAATTCAGGCAACAGGGGATTATGAAAAGGCAAAGCAGTTCGTAAACACTTACAGGGTTTTAAAACCAGAAGTAAAGCAGGCTCTAAACAAACTTAAAGATATCCCCGTTGACATTAAACCAATTTTCCCTGAGATTTAAGAAATGTGAAACATTTTGTTAAAAATAGCGTTTAAAAGATTATAAAAAATTCAAAGGAGGTTAAAATGAAAATAAAAACAAGAGAAGTTGGAGATGTGGTAGTGGTCGAGGTAGATGGAAAGATAACAATTGGAGAGGGAGATATTGCTCTTAGAAATACCATTAAGGATCTGCTTGAAAAGGGTAGAAAAAAAATAGTTGTTGATATGAAAGGTGTCTCATATATGGATTCATCCGGGGTTGGAGAGCTTGCAAGCGCATACACAACTGTAAAAAAGCATGGTGGAGAACTTAAACTCTCTCGTCTAAACACAAAGGTTCATGACCTTCTTCAGCTCACCACCCTGATTTCCATCTTTGAGGTTTATGACAGCACTGCAGAAGCCTGTGCAAGTTTTGATTGATTAAAAAATTTTGTAAATCTTAAAGGGGGGGAGTCCATAACCCCCTTTTTCACCATTTCCAGTCAAAAAATGGAATATGCTTATGATTGAATTTCTTTATCAATTCATCGTTTTTAAAAGATCCAGGAAAAAAAACCTTTTTTAAATCCTCTTCCGTTAACTTCCCCATTAACCCAAGTTCCTGAAACATCTCCTCCTGATAACCTCTTACTATGTAAAAAGCACCAATATCAAAGAAATCGTATATCTTCTTCAAAGTCTCTATTGCAATGTAAAGATCAAGGGTGGAAGATAGGAACCCCTCTTCTCTTATCTTTTTCCAGAATATGTTTTTAATTAAAAAAAGGGCATAAATTATTTCACACAAAGGAAACCCCTCCTGATACCTTTCCTTGCCAATCCTTACAAAGTACCTTCCAACCTCACCATGATTCATCTCCTCTTTCAACCAGTTCACAAGGTTCTCAAAAAATGTTTTGCTCCTTTTCATCAATTCCTGTTCATCAAAGCCCTTATACCTTGAAAGGTATTTACTTTTCTTAACCTCTTTTGCAAATGCTTTAGTAAAGTGATTGATATGGGATTCAACAAAAGAGACCACTTTATTTATCATTTTACCCCCTTTTTTAATTATTCCTTACTAAAAATATATGATAAAAAGACATCAAATGCAAAAAAGTTTATTATTTTCAATAAGGTTACAAAAATAAAAACGAACACTTTACATTAATTCACACACCTGATTCAGAGGAAACAGTTTCTTTTCCATTCCTTTTAACTATAAAAGGATGAATAAGATAAATAGATGTGAAAAGCAAAAGCACTGTTGAAGGTGCAATAATGAGGCCTGAAAAAAGAACAATGATAACAATCACAAAGGAATAGGGCTTCTGTTTTTTCAATTTTGATTTCTTAAAACTGTGATACTTTATCTTTGAAACCATAAGAATGGATACAAATATAACCATCATGGAAATAATGTACGAAAAAAGTGGAGAATTAAGTGGATGGGGAAATCTCAAAATTATTGAAATGGTAAAAATTGCCGCTATTGGAATGGGTACCCCAATAAAATAGCGTGCATCAATAATTCCTTTTTGTATGTTAAACCTTGCCAATCTCAAAGCACCGCAACTAACATAAATAAAAGCAGCGGCCCAGCCAAGCCTTTTTAAAAACAGGTCAAGGTGGGCACCTGAAAACCCCCAGTGAAAAAAAATAAATGCTGGAGCAACCCCAAAAGAAACCACATCAACAAGGGAATCAAGCTCTGCACCAAATTTTGATTCAGTTCCAGTCAGCCTTGCAATTCTGCCATCAAGCATGTCCATTATTGCTGCAACAAATACAAAGATACATGCGAAACTGTATTTCCCGCTTTCTGCAAAAAGGATAGAAGAAAAACCAAAAAAAAGATTTGATATCGTAAACAAACTTGGCAGAATGAATGCACCTTTAGATGGCTTTTTTTCTTTCAAATTTTCTCCTCAAACAAAGAAACCTAAACCTCTTGGGACCTCTTGTACTCTCTGATCATGGCGTACATCTTATCTTTTAAAATAAGTTTCTGCTTTTTTATGTTATGGAGTTCCAGTTCTTCTTCCTCTGAAAGTCTGCTTTTTCTCAGTAATTCCTGAAGTCTTGCCTCAAAACCTGCATGTTTGTCTTTTAATTCTTTGAACTCCTGATTTTCCCTGTAAAGTTTTTCTTTAATCTGTTCTTCACTTAGTTTAATCATATTACCTCCACGCATTGTTATATTAAAAATATAGCAATTTTACTTTATTTTTTCAATGCTTTTAATCATCCCACTTTATGTAACCTAAAGTCAAAGAGTTTTCAAAAGAAGCATGAACAGGCCTCAGTCTGAACCTTAACCCAAACCTCCCCGTCTGCTCCACAACGATTTCACCATTGAACTCATAGATAGAACCCTCAATGTTCTTTATATTTTCAAGCCTCTCAATGCGAAAATCAACCATCTTTCCGGTGGCGTCAAGTTTTCCGTAATATGCCTCAACAACAACATCTTCCGGAGATAATCCTGAAAGATCAACAATAACTTTACATCCCAACGGTGTCCTTATAGGGCTTTCTCTATCACCTAAAAATTCAGTTTCAACAATCTTCACATTGTGCCAGTTTGAATCTATCTTTCTTTTCCATTCAAGGAGTTTTCTCAATCCATCAAAATTGTTATCACCAAGATTAAAGTAATGATTGGCACCCTTTAAATAAAACTTTTCCATATAATCCTCAACCATTCTATGGGTATTGAAAAATCCGCAGATTGTTTTTAAGTTTACCTTCATCCTCTCAATCCACTCTCTTGGAAGTTTGTCATCGCCTCTGCTGTAAAAAAGAGGAACAATCTCCTTTTCAAGCAAATCGTATATTGCTCTGCTTTCTATCTCATCCTGATAAGCAGGATCGTCGTACTCTTCACCGCTGCCTATTGCCCAACCGTTTTCACCATTGTAAGCCTCATCCCACCAGCCATCAAGAACGCTTAAATTTAAACCAGCATTGGCTGACGCTTTCATTCCGCTTGTTCCTGATGCCTCTAACGGCCTTCTTGGGTTGTTTAACCACAGGTCAACCCCCTGAACAAGGTACCTTGCAACATTTATGTCATAGTCTTCAATAAATACCACCCTTTTCCTGAACCTCTCCTCCCTTGCTATTTGAACTATTTTTTTGATAATCTCCTTACCCTCCATATCCCTTGGGTGGGCTTTGCCCGCAATAATTATTTGAACCGGCATTTCGGGGTTATTAAGGATTTTATCCAGCCTGTCGGGGTCTTTAAATATAAGGTAAGCCCTTTTGTATTCAGCAAACCTTCTTGCAAAACCTATTGTCAAAGCCTCAGGGTCAAGCACCTGCTTTGCCTTCATTATCTCGCTCTGCCTTGCTCCCTTTTTCTTCAAACAATTAACAAGCCTTCTCCTCACAAAGGCAACAAGCCTTTCCCTTCTCCTTTCATGTGTTCGCCACAACTCTTCATCCGGAATGTCAGGTGCCCTTTCCCATATCTTTTCATTATCAGGGTCTTCCGACCATTGTGGACCAAGGTATCTTGAATAGAGTGTTGCAAGGTCAAGGGAGATCCAGGAAGGAATGTGTACACCGTTTGTAATATGGGATATTGGCACTTCGTTCACATCTATGTGAGGATACAAGCCTTTCCACATATTCCTTGAAACCTTTCCGTGCAATCTGCTTACTCCGTTTGCAAAGGCAGAGTTTTTCAAAGCAAGAACAGTCATGCAAAAGCCTTCCTGTTTATCAAAGGGATTAACCCTCCCGAAACTTAAAAACTGCTCCAATGATAATCCCAATTCTGAGGCATAAATTGAGAAATACTTTGATACAAGGTCAGGGGGAAAAACATCATTACCCGCAGGCACCGGAGTGTGAGTGGTAAATACCGTTGTATGCTGCACAAAAAGCCTTGCCTCTTCAAAGGTAAGCCCGTGCTTCTCCACAAGAATTCTAATTCTTTCAAAAGTTGCAAATGCAGAATGCCCCTCATTTAAGTGAAAAACAGCAGGGTGAATGCCAAGTGCATCAAGAACTCTTACCCCTCCAATTCCCAGTATTATCTCCTGCTGAATTCTATGCTCAATATCTCCACCGTATAACTGATCGGTTATTTTTCTGTCTTCTTCAGAATTCATCTGATTATTTGTATCAAGCATATAAACCGATACCCTTCCAACCTCAAGTTTCCACACCCTCACATATACATTTCTCTCTCCAACCTTGACCGACACGGTCAACGGATTTCCGTCCCCGTTTTTAATCAATTTCATGGGCATATTGTGAAAATCGTTTTCAGGGTATGTCTCCTGCTGCCAGCCGTCAGGGGTTAAGTATTGCCTGAAATACCCCTGCTGATACATTAAACCGACACCTATAAGCGGTACATTCAGGTCGGAAGATGATTTCAAATGATCTCCTGCAAGCACTCCAAGCCCACCTGAGTAATTTGGTATTGAATCGTTTATCCCGAACTCTGCCGAAAAATAGGCAATCTTAAAGTCTCTGTTTACTCCAAGGGAATACTGAAAAAAGTTTCTATTCTCAACATACCTTTTAAAGTCTGAATAAACCTTTTCAAGAAAAAGCATAAACCCTTCGTCGTGAACAAGTTCATTCAACCTTTCCTGAGAAAGCCTGCCTAACATTAACACAGGGTTGTGATTGCAACTTTCCCATAACTTTCTGTCAATCCTCATAAAAAGGGTTATTGCGTCAGGATTCCACACATGCCACAGGTTGTAACTTATCTCCTTCAAAGGCTCAAGCTCGGGAGGGATATTGGGAACAATATTAAAGGTTTTCATAATTCACCTCTTACCTTTCTCCCCATTTAAGTTTTTCTTTTAAAACCTCAAAATAATTTTTAAGTTTAGGGTTGATCAATAAAGCCTTTCTTTCAGACTTTTTTACCTTTAAAACATGCTGTGATGAGAATCTATACCCCTTTTGCCCGTCAAAAGTTATAAAAATATCAGTGTGCATTTTATTCAGCGAAATCTCAATCTCAGAATTAGAACATATAACTATTGGCCTGTTTGTAAGGGAATGAGGGCATATTGGGGTGATAACAAGAACATTAGTTGAGGGAAATATAATTGGCCCACCTGCTGCAAGGGAATAGGCTGTTGATCCTGTTGGAGTTGAAATAATTAAACCGTCGGATTTGTAATCCGAAACAAAGTCCCCGTCTATCATCAATTTTAAATCCATAATCCTTGCAAGCGCAGCCTTGTTAACAACAACATCGTTTAAGACATGTTCTTTTACAATCTCTTCTCCATTTTCATTGTATATAACACCTTCAAGCATTAGCCTTTCGTCAATTCCAAAATAACCTCTTAAAGTGTTTGCCATAGCCTCTTCAAACTCTTCAACCTGCACTATTGTTAGAAATCCAAGGCTTCCAAGGTTTACCCCGAGTATTGGTATTTTCCTGCCTTCAACAAGCCTCACAGAAGAAAGCAATGTGCCGTCTCCCCCAAGAACCACCAGTAAATCAACTGTGTCAAGAAATTGATCTTTTCGAACCTTTATGAAGAACTCTCCAAGTGAGTTGTTCAAAACAACCGATTCTGGCAGGTCTTCAATCAAAAAAGCATTTTTTAATCCAGACCTTTTAACCATTTTTTCAAGTGAAAACAATACCCTTTCAAGGGTTTTTAAATCTGCTTTGGGCTTGAAAATAACACCGATTTTCTTAAACTTCATTGTAAACAACCTCTGAGATTCTTTTGCTATCTACAATATTACTACATTTGCCCTCTAACTTTAAATGCAAAAGATATTCAATATTTCCCTTTTGTCCCTGTATTGGGGATTTTGTAAGGTTTTCAGAACAAAAACCATATTGTTTAACAAAATCGACTATACCTTCGATCACCTTAATATGCTTACTTTTATCCTTAATAATCCCTTTTTTCTCCACCTCTTCCCTTCCAACCTCAAATTGAGGCTTTATAAGAATAACAGCATCAAAATCTTTTTCTTCATCAATTATAGACGGAAAAACAGGAATAATCTTTTTAACCGAGATAAAAGAAACATCCATACAGATAAAAGAAACAGAGGATTCAAGGTCATCTCTCTTTAAATACCTTGCATTAAAGTTTTCCATAACAACAACACGACTGTCATTTCGCAATTTTAAATCAAGTTGATTTGTCCCTGTATCAATGGCAAAAACCTTTTTTGCTCCCCTTTGAAGGAGGCAATCTGTAAAACCACCTGTTGATGAGCCAATATCTGCACAAACCCTGTCTTTAACATCAATTTTAAACTCGTCAAGTGCCTTCTCTAATTTTAAGCCGCCTCTTCCCACATAGTTGTGGAGTTTTCTTTTAACAAATATCCCTTTTTCAATGGGGATTAACTCCCCGGCCTTTTCAACCCTTTTGTTGTCCAGAAAAACAAGGCCCGCCATAATCAAACGGCGGGCTTCTTCCCTTGATTTTACAAGATTTCTTTGAACAAGCAGTTTATCTGCCCTTTCCTTCTTTGCCATATTAACCTAACAGGCTTTTTGCAATTACAAGCCTCTGTATCTCATTTGTCCCTTCATAAATTGTGGTTACCCTTGCATCTCTGTATAGCCTTTCAATCTTGTACTCTTTTGAATACCCGTAACCACCGTGGATCTGCAATGCTTCATAGGTGCAGAATATGGCTGTTTCAGAGGCATACATCTTTGCCATTGAGGATAATTTCGGATCAGGTTTCCCTATACTGTCCATAAAACCTGCATAGTAAACAAGGTTTTCAGCAGCCTCAATCCTTGTTGCCATATCCGCTATCTTAAATTGAACAGCCTGCTGTTTTGCAATAGGTTTTCCAAATTGCACCCTTTCTGTTGAGTATCTCACTCCCTCTTCAAAAGCACCTTTTGCAATACCAAGTGCCTGGGCACCTATCCCTATTCTTGAATGGTTCAATGTTGTAAGGGCAATTTTAAACCCCATGCCCTCTTTGCCCAAAAGGTTTTCTTCAGGCACTTCAAGGTCTTCAAGGGTAACCATGCAGGTTTTTGATGAGCGCATACCCATTTTATCCTCAGGCTTATCAACAATAAACCCATTGCTTTCAGCATCAACTATAAATGCCGAAATCCCTTTATGACCTTTCTCCGGGTCTGTTGAGGCAAGGAGAACAAAGTACTTTCCAACACCTGCATTGGTAATCCACGCCTTTGAGCCGTTTATAATATATTTATCACCCTTTTTAACAGCCTTTGTTTTCAAACTTCCTGCATCTGAGCCTGCATTCGGTTCTGTTAAACAAAAACCGCCTATAACCTCTCCTGATGCAAGGAGAGGAAGGTATTTTTTCTTTTGCTCTTCTGTTCCAAACTTCAAAATCGGGAAACAGCAAACAGAGTTGTTAACGCTCATTGTAACAGCAACACCAGGATCAGCCTTTGCAAGCTCTTCAACAGCAAGAAGGTATGATATAACATCGGCACCTGAACCACCGTACTCTTCAGGTATGAAAACCCCCATCAATCCCAGTTCACCCATCTCTTTTATTAAATCATGGGGAAATTCTGCCTTCTTGTCCCTCTCCGATGCTCCAGGCTCAACCTCATTCTTTGCAAAGTCCCGCACCATATCGCGGAACATCTTTTGCTCTTCGTTTAAAGAAAAATCCATCTATCAAACCTCCGAAAGAACCTGTGCAGCAATAACAATCCTTTGAATCTCGGAAGTGCCTTCATAGATCTCAAGTATTTTTGCATCCCTGAAAAATCTCTCCATAGGGTACTCTTTCATATATCCGTATCCGCCAAATATCTGCACACCCTTCCTTGCAGCCTCCATTGCTGTTTCAGCAGCAAAAACCTTTGCCATAGAAGTAATCTTATTACACCTTCCGCCATTCTGCTTGCAGGCAGCACCTTTGTAGGTTAAAAGCCTTGCTGCTTCAATATTTGTCGCCATATCTGCAAGGTACCATTGAATAGCCTGAAAAGAGGAAATGGGCCTTCCAAACTGAACCCTCTCTTTTGCATACCTTACACACTCATCCAGAACAGCCTGAGCAAGCCCAACTCCCTGTGCAGCAATGCCTACCCTTGCACCGTCCAGGGTTGCAAGTGCAATTTTGTAGCCCTGGCCCTCTTCACCAAGAAGGTTTTCTTTTGGAACTTTCATATCCTCAAAGTAAAGCTCTGCGGTCCCGCTTGCATTTATTCCAAGTTTATCCTCAACTGTACCAATGTTGAACCCTTCCGTTTTTGTATCAACAACAAATGCGGATATTCCGTGCTTGCCCTTTTCTTTGTCGGTTACTGCAAAAAGAAGGCAGACATCAGCATGGGTAGCATTTGTTATAAATATCTTTGAGCCGTTTATAATGTAATAATCCCCGTCCTTTACAGCGGTTGTTTTAAGGTTTGCGGCATCTGATCCTGCGTTTGGCTCAGTCAATCCAAAGCAGCCAAGTTTTTTCCCTTCTGCAAGTGGAGTTAAAAACTCTTTTTTTATGTATTCGCTTCCATACTTTAAAAGAGGATCGCAAACAAGGGAATTGTTAACAGAGAGGATAACCCCTGTTGATGCACAGGCTCTTGATATCTCCTCAATCATAATGGTGTAAGAGATATAATCCATCCCCGCCCCACCGTACTCTTCAGGGATTGCAACCCCCATAAATCCAAGATCTGCACACTCCTTCAAAAGTTCAACAGGAAACTCATGTGTTCTGTCCCTTTCAGCAGCACCGGGTTTTACCCTTTCTTCGGCAAATCTTCTTGCCATATCTCTCATCATCTGTTGCTCTTCGGTCAATCTAAAATCCATATCCCACTCCTTTTTTTAAAGATTGCGTACCTGTTTATTTTAGCAAAAAATTTTTCTTTATGTTTAAGATAAAAAATAAAAAATCAAATACAGATTGTAAATCTTCAAAAAACACCATAGGTTAACATAATCAATAATTCGACAAAAATAGGTTGGTGGTAAAAAATTTTTTTGGAGAATCACCTGTTGACCCTTCAAAAGACAATTTGTGTTTGACGCATTTCAAAAAAATAACAGAATTTTTATTTGCTTTGGGGTGGAAGAAGACAAATGCAGCACAACCAACTATCCCTTTTATGCTGCTTATTTTATAATTTTACCGTCCTACAACGCCAATATTTTCCAACCAATGTTATTGAGAAACCTGGAAACATTATTGGTCAAGGGTTCAAAAATTTCGGCATTCAAAACGACAACTTTTGCACACAGATATAACTATGCAATTGTTCTTTTTATCCTTACATTCCATTACACCTCTTTTAGTAAAATATTTATTTTCAATCTAAAAGAAAACAACAACTTGTTTACAGTATATGTCTCAAGGAAGATTAAAATTTCTTTGTGGATTATAGTATGTGCAAATAAAAATTATTTTTCATAACAGGTTAAAAGCATTAATACTCAGCAACTTCTAAACCTGTTATGGTATAATTGATTAAAAAAGCATTTAAGGAGTACATCTATGAAGAAACTTCCAATAGGGTTAAACAGTTTCAGGGACATAGTTGAAGGAAATTACATATACGCTGACAAAACAAAGCACCTTTTCCAGATGGTTGAAAATGGGAAGTATTACTTCCTCTCCCGCCCAAGGAGGTTTGGTAAAACATTAACAGTTGATGTTTTAATGCACCTTTTTGAGGGGCACAAAGAGTTGTTTGAAGGGCTTTACATCCATGATAAATGGGACTGGGATAAAACCTATCCGGTTATAAGGATTGATTTTTCAAAGATAGTATCTAAAACACCTGAACTTTTTGAAAAATCCCTTACAAAGTATTTAATGGAACAGGGAAATTATCTTAAACTTACAGATGTAAATTATGAACATTATTCTTTTGCCTTCAATGATATTATTGTAAAATCCTGTGAAAAGTTTAACTCAAAGGTTGTTGTCTTGATTGACGAGTACGATAAACCCATCCTGGATAACATTGAAAAGCAGGAGCTGGCTGAGGAGTTAAGGGATCTACTTTCAAACTTCTACGGTGTATTA
>JALSOA010000094.1 GCA_026986725.1 Acidobacteriota bacterium | reverse complement strand
ACTCTTGTCATTTTATCACCCCTGTAAGTTTTTACTGTTTAAGAATAAGGTAACATTTTCTTAACTACCCTGGCATCCCCTGAAAAAGCAACATCGTGCTTTCTGAGCCTTCTTTTTCTCTTTCTTGTTTTCTTTGTCAATATGTGACTTTTGTTGCAATGGTTGATTATAACTTTCCCTTTTGCAGTTATCTTAAATCTCTTCGCTGCCCCTCTGTGGGTCTTTAACTTTGGCATACTTCCTCCCCATCACCTTGATTTTGAATTGTGCGGCATAAACACCTGAACCATGTTAATACCATCAAAAGTAGGTTTCCCCTCAGGGTAACCAAATTCACTTAAATCCTCTTTCAACCTCGCAAGGATATCAGTCCCCTTATCTTTGTGTGCAAGCTCCCTGCCTCTAAACCTGATTGTAACTTTTACCCTGTCGCCGTTTTTGAGAAACCTGATTATATGATTCTTTTTAAAATTATAGTCGTGTTCGTCGATCTTGGGTCTGAACTTCATTTCCTTAACAACGATCTTTTTCTGCTTTTTCCTTGCAGCCTGCATCCTCTTCTGTTCAGTGTACAGATACTTCCCATAATCCATTATACGGCAAACAGGTGGATCAGCATCGGGAGCCACTTCAACAAGGTCCAATCCCCTTGCTTCAGCAGCGGCAAGCGCCTCTTCCGCTGACAGAATCCCAAGTTGAGTCCCGTCATCGGCAATGACCCTGAAACGGTCTCCCCTGATCTCTTCGTTAACCCTTACGCCCTTACCTTTTTTTCCTTTAGATTTGCTACTAATAAATACACCTCCCACTTAAAAATCGGCATTTAAATATAAACCAAAGGTTATATTTGTGTCAAGTTAATTCTATCGCCCTTGACCTAACAAGACCTTCCATTTTTACGACAAGTTCGTCAACAGAGATCTGACCCACATCTCCCTTGCCTCTAATCCTCAAAGAAACAGTACCGCTATCAGCCTCTTTCCTGCCAACAATTATCATGTACGGTACCTTTTGCATCTGAGCTTCTCTTATTTTGTAACCCATTTTTTCATTTCTGTCATCAAGATTCACCCTGAAACCAAGATAAGTCAATCTTTCATAAATTCTTTCCCCGTATTTATTGTTATCTTTAGAAATAGGGATTATAACAGCCTGTACCGGGGCAAGCCACATGGGGAAAGCGCCTGCATAGTGCTCAATGAGCATGCCAAAAAACCTTTCCCATGAACCAAAAATAGCCCTGTGTATCATAAATGGAGTGTGTTCCTCTCCATCTGAACCTCTGTAAGTCATTCCAAATCTTCTTGGAAGGTTGAAGTCAAACTGGATTGTTGTTGTCTGCCACTTTCTGTTCAGGCAGTCAAACAGTTTCACATCTATCTTGGGGCCATAAAAAACAGCCTCACCCTCCATCCTTTCAAAACCAAGCCCCTTTTTCTCAAGGGCTTTTATTAGAGAATCCTCTGCCATCTCCCACTCTTCATCGCTTCCTGCATACTTATCTTTGTTTTTCGGGTCTCTAACAGACAATTCAAACCTGTACTTATCAAACCCGAAAACCTTATAAATGTAAAGTGCAAGATCAATCAGTTTTTCGATCTCTTCATGAACCTGCTCAGGGGTGCAAATTATATGTGCATCATCCTGGGTAAACCCCCTTACCCTTAACAAGCCATGAAGGGTACCGGACTTTTCATACCTGTAAACAGTGCCGTTTTCTGCATATCTAATTGGCAACTCTCTATAACTTCTCTTTTTGCTTTTGTAAATCATCACATGAAAGGGACAGTTCATAGGTTTAACTATAAACTCCTCTTCATCAATCTCAAAGTTGTACATGTTTTCTTTGTAATAATAGTAATGCCCGGATGTTTTCCATAGATCAGACCTTGCAATATGCGGGGTGATAACCCATTGATAGCCCCTTTTCGTAAGTTCGGTGTACATAAAGTCTTCAATCTGCTTTCTAACGATTGCACCCTTCGGGTACCAGAAAACAAGACCTCCACCAACAATGTCCTCAAAAGCAAAAAGGTCAAGTTCCTTTCCTAATTTTCTGTGGTCTCTCTTCTTTGCCTCTTCAAGCATATTCAGATAATCTTTCAAATCTTTCTTTCTGAAAAATGCAGTGCCGTAGATCCTCTGAAGCATTGCATTCTTCTCATCCCCGCGCCAGTAAGCGCCTGCAACAGATAAAAGTTTAAAAACTTTCAAAAATGAGGTGTTGGGGACATGGGGGCCTCTGCATAGGTCAACAAACTCCCCCTGCCTGTAAACGCTGATAGTTTCCCCCTCAGGTAATTCCTCAATTAACTCAACCTTGTAATCCTCTCCCATCTCCTTAAACATCTTTATAGCATCTTCCCTCGAAACCTCTTCCCTTCTTACATCAAGTTTCTCCTTCACAATGTTTTTCATCTCTGCTTCTATCTTCTCAAGATCCTCAGATGAAAATCCATCTGGTTTGTCAAAATCGTAATAAAACCCGTTTTCAATTGTTGGACCTATTGTAACCTTAACATCGGGATATAGCCTTTTCACCGCCTGAGCCATCAGGTGGGCTGTTGAGTGTCTCAAAACATCAAGAGCAATTCCCCCGCTCTTTTCAGTAATTAACTCAAGGCTTCCATTCTCCTCTAAAGGAATATAAATATCAATCAGTTTGCCATTGAAAATAGCAGCAATAGCATTTCTTGCAAGCCCCTCTGAAATGGAATTGGCAATATCCAGTGGAGTGGAACCAGAATCAACCTCCAAAAGGTTTCCGTCCGGCAACTTAATCTTTATCTTAGCCATGTTTCATCTCCTGAATAAAAAAATGGTGGGCACAGGAGGGATCGAACCTCCGACCCCTTCCGCGTCAAGGAAGTGCTCTCCCACTGAGCTATGTGCCCATGTGGTTAAAAATTAGCAAAAATAGAACACAAAGTCAAGAAGAGGAATAAAAATAGCATAAGCCAAAAGGTAAAAAACAATCAATTCGGTCCGATAGATCTCCCTTTATAGATCAACAAAACCCTATAACTGTTTACCCATTAGAAAAGTAAACGGAAAACCTGCGTCAAACAAGTGAAATTTAATTGTCTCTTAATACATAATCGTCGTACTCCATTTCAAAACGGAGTTTGTGATTGGCCTCTTCCTGAGCAAGCCTCAAGAATAGATCTTTGATCCTTCCGTCATCAACCTGCTGTGCCAGGTTCATATAAAGTAAATAGGCTTCTTTTTCTTTCTGCATTGCAATTTTTAGTGCATCTTCATAGTCAATTTGTTCAAGGTTGGTAATGTCTTCATCTTTCAATGTCTCAAGTATTTTTAAATCAAGTATCTTCCCCTCAACAGGTTTCAACTCTCCTCCTGCCTTCACATTAAGCAACAATGCCTTGTGCTCCATTTCCTCCTGGGCAAATTGCTCAAATGTCTTCTTCATCCATGGTTTTCTCGTTTTTTTGGCAAGTTCCATATAAAAATCGTGTGCCTTTTCCTCTTCAATGATCGCAAAATCAAGAACTTCATCTATTGAGTTAAATTTCATTTTAAAGCCTCCAAAAAAAATTTGTAATTTATTTATACCTTAAATTTTAAATTTGTCAAGACAAAAGTTTACTAAAAAGTAATATTAAGCACCGCATTTAACTCATCTATTTACACAATTAAAACCATTACATCAACCTTGAAAAGTAATCTACTGTGATCTCTTTCACTTTTGGAGAAAGAAGAACAACTGCAATAAGGTTTGGTATTGCCATTAAACCAAGGGCAAGGTCTCCAAAAGCCCAGACAATTTCAAGGGTAAACACAGCTCCCAGAAAGTGCATCACAAGAAAAACAACCCTGTAAGGAAAGATCGCCCTATCCCCTGCAAGGTATTGAATAGCCCTGTCTCCATAGTAAGACCAGCTTATTGCCGTCGAAATCCCGAAGAGAAAAACCGATATGGTAACAAGGTATCTGCCATAATGCCCTATAAGAGAAGAAAGAGCCACCTCAAAGGCATAGGCAGTCATGGGAGAGGCGTTTAAAGCCTTACCTGTTGCATCAACATGGGTCCATGCCCCGGTAATAACAATTACAAGCCCTGTCATTGTGCATATTACAAGGGTGTCTATAAAAGGACCTATCATTGCAACAGTGCCTTCCCTTGCAGCCTCCTTTGTTTTTGCAGCAGCGTGTGCTATTGGGGCTGAACCCTGCCCTGCCTCATTTGAGAAGATCCCCCTTTTGACACCCCAGATAAGGGTGTAGAGAAAGGTTGTCCCGGCAAAGCCACCAACAGCGGCAGGTGGATTGAATGCAGACGATATTATAAGTTTAAACATTCCAGGCACTTTATCTATGTGCAGGAGTATTGCAAGAACGGATGCAAAAACATAAAGAATTGCCATAAAGGGAGCAAGCTTGCTTGCAACCTGCCCTATCCTCTTTATCCCTCCTAAAATAACAGAACCTACAATTACAACAAGGACAATACCGGTTATATACTGAGGAATACCGAAATCAGCCTTTAACTGGTCGGCAACTGTGAAAGCCTGGACAGCGTTTCCAGAGCCAAAAGAAGAGATAACCGCACAGGCTGCAAAAAGGATTGCCATTGGTTTAAACGCTTTTCCAAGCCCCCTTTCAATATAGTACATTGGTCCCCCTGAAACAGAACCGTCGGGGTTCACCTTTCTGTAATAAAGAGAAAGGGTGCACTCTGCATACTTTAACGCCATACCGAATATGGCAGTTATCCACATCCAGAAAAGCGCCCCGGGACCTCCGTAATGAATCGCAGTTGCAACACCAGCTATGTTTCCTATTCCAACAGTTGCACTTAAAGCAGCAGACAATGCCTGAAAGTGAGAAATATCCCCCTCTTCCTCAGGGTTATCGTATTTACCCGAAATAACCTCCCAGGCATGCCAGAACTTTCTTATTTGAATAAAACCAAGGTAAAGTGTTATAAATACCCCTGCCCCAAGGAGCAAAACAACCATAACAGGTGCTTTTTCAGGAAAATTCCATATCAATGAAGAAAGGTATTCAATTATCTCTTTCAATCTTCCAACCATATCTCTTCCCTTTTCGTCTTTTATTTTGCAGTTAAATTCTTATGGATTATAACACAAGTTGTGTTAGAATTTGATTTTGACAGGAGGTAAGATGAAAAAGATTGTGTTACTGGGATTTATTTTGATTTTAACCATGATTGTGAATGCGGAAGACCTTAAAAACAATCCCTTTGTGAAGGCTCTTACCCCGAAAATAAAGGGAAAAACCATTGTTAGGGTGTATAGAGTAAAGGTTGAAGGTAAAACCTATACCCACCCACAATCATTTACCAGAAAACAGGCAAACAAGATCCTGCATTCCATAAAAACAACTGAAGGAGTACCGGTACTTGTGCTCAATGAATTAGCAATAAGAAAAGCAATAAAACCTTTTATTGAAGAGTTTAAAAAAGCAAAGCCTGATGAAATGGTTGTGATAGAAAAAGATAAAAAGTACTTAAACGCAAAAGACCAAAAGACCCTTATGACAAAAAAAGATATATTGTACTTTGGCTTTCCTGACAAAGACCATCTTTTGATCTTTTACAAACCTGAGGGATACGATAGAGCAAGGCTTTTAAGAGAGGGTTTTCATGTTCACTTTCTAACCGATAAAAAAGGAAAAAAGTATATGTCAACAATCATAATGAATAGAGATGTTTGGGAAAAGTACATAAACCGGGCTGTTTTTGAACAGGACTATGAACAAATGTGGGAGAAAACACCAAAATCCCCTGATGAAAAACCAGATACAACAAAAGAGAATTTGAAAAAAAATCAGAACCAGGCCGGGACACTCTCAATTGAAGAGATGGAAAAAGAACTTGAAAAGTTAAAAAATATGCTTGACAAAAAACTAATAACAGAGGAAGAGTACAATAAATTGAGGGAAAAAATCCTTAAAAAAGCGGGGTTGTGAAAGTGTTTTCAGATGAAATTAAAAAGATAATTAACGAGATTGGTGAATCAATATCTTTTCTTGTCTCGGAAAATTCAAGTATTATGAAAAAAATAGAAATACTTAAAAACAAAGGGTATATAGTTTCCATTACAATTGAGGCTTCAGAGGAGTTCGAAAGCGATTTTTTTATAGAGGAAGAGGTTAATAAAAACAAACATCCGTTTACAGTAAAAGATAGAGAGTTTTTAAAGAAGTTAAAGATAAAATTGCCTGATGATTCTGACTGATTACACCTTTGAAGAATTAAAAGAACAGCCTATCTTTTCAGAAGAAAAACCTTTTCGTATCAAGCAATTGTTAAGATGGGTCTATACCAAACTTGAATTTGACTTTGGGAATATGACAGACCTGTCAAAAGAGTTCAGAGGCAAACTTAAAGAGAATGTGAAGATAATACCCCTTGAAAAAATCAACGAGATCCATTCATTTGACGGAACAACAAAGTATGCATTCAGGTTAAATGATGGGTTTGCAATTGAATCTGTCTTAATCCCGATGAATGAGGGAAAGGTTACCTTTTGCATATCCTCTCAGGTTGGCTGTGCAATGGGGTGCAAATTCTGCAAAACGGCAACAATGGGGTTATTAAAAAATTTAAAGGTTTCAGAGATTGTTGGACAGGTTCTTTTGTTGAAAAAATTTGCAAAGTTAAAGGAAAAACAGAAATTCAACATTGTGTTTATGGGAATGGGAGAGCCTTTAAACAACCTGAAAAATGTTTTGAAGGCAATTGACATTCTAACAGATGAAAAGATGATGGATCTATCCCCGAGAAGGATAACAGTTTCAACATCAGGGATTATTGACGGTATAAAAAAACTTGGGGAATACCCTAAAAAGGTGAGGCTTGCAATCTCATTAAACGCACCTGATGACAGTTTAAGGGAAAGAATAATGCCTGTAAACAGAGGAAACAATTTAAAAGATTTAATCAGGGTTTTAAAGGATTACCCCTTGCCAAAAAGGGATAGAATAACATTTGAGTATGTAATGCTAAAAGACTTTAATGACAAAAAAGAGCATGCACTAAAACTTTACAACCTATTAAAAGGACTAAAGTACAAGATAAACCTTATCCCCTTTAACCCTTTCCCCGAAAGCAAATACAAAAAACCTGACGAAAAAACAGTGCTTGAGTTTCAAAAGGTTTTAACAGACAGGGGTGTTAATGCAATTATAAGAAAGTCAAAGGGAGAAGACATATCTGCAGCCTGCGGTATGCTTGCATCAAAAAATAAAAAGGAATAAATTTAAAGGTATGAAACTTTACTCAGAAACAAAGGGGCAGGGCAAAACAATCTTATTTATCCACGGATTTGGTGTTAATACCTATACCTGGAGACACCTTATCCCCCACTTTTCAAAGAATTACAAATGCATTGCAATTGATTTAAAGGGTTTTGGAAAGTCCCCAAAACCTTTTGACAACAGATACTCTTTTTTTGACCATCTAAAAATTGTGCTTGAATTTATTGAAGAACAAAATCTAAAAGACTTTGTTATAGTGGGCAACTCCTACGGTGGAGGCCTTGCAATGGGAGTTGCAATTGAGTTTAAAAGACTTCAAAAGAAAAATAGAATCAAAGGGCTTGTACTTATTGACACAATGGCATACATTCAGGAATTACCCACATTTATAAAAATTCTGACAATCCCTGTTTTAAGCGAATTGCTTTCCCTTGTTATTCCCCCCTCATTTGCCACCAAAAACGCTTTAAAAGAAGTGTGGTACCACTATTCAAAGGTGAGTGAAGATGTTATTGAAGCATACAAAGTAAAGTCAATCAGAGACAGGTACTGTGCCATAAAAACCGCAAGGCAGATACTAAATGGGAATATTGAAGAGTTTGTCAATAGTTTAAAAAATATTGAAACAGATTCTCTTATTATCTGGGGAGAAAAAGACAGGATTATACCTTTAAAAACCGCCTATAAACTTCACAAAGATTTAAAAAAATCAAAACTTGAGATAATTGAAAATTGTGGGCATGTGCCTCAGGAAGAATGCCCGGAAAAAACCATTAAATTGATTGAAGATTTTTTCTCGGAAATCAGGTTTTAATCCTCGTTTTTCAATTCAGGGTCAAAACACTTTCTGCACCTTGCCTCGTACATACCGACAGAGCCTACCACAATTCTATCCTTTTTCTTAACCGTTCTCTGGGTTCTGTTTGCCAGATTTCCGCATTTAACGCATATTGCAAGAAGCTTGGTAACATATTCAGCCTCAGCCATAAGCCTCATTGTGTTCTCAAACGGGTTGCCAAGGTAATCCTGGTCAAGCCCTGCCACAATTACCCTTTTCCCAATATCCGCAAGGTACTTGCAAACATCTATAATCTTCTCGTCAAAAAACTGCACCTCTTCTATCCC
>JALSOA010000093.1 GCA_026986725.1 Acidobacteriota bacterium | reverse complement strand
CTATTATTATCCCCGCCTGAAGACAACCAAACAATTTATCACCTGAAAAAGATATAAGATCAATTCCCTCTCTTACGCTTTTAAACACATCGGGCTCATCTTGTATCCCTATAGTTGAAAGGTCGTAAATGTTTCCACTCCCCATATCTTCTGCGAAAACAACACCCCTTTCCCTGCACAACTTTGATATTTGAGATGCTGGAACGGAATGGGTAAAACCGGTTATTCTGTAATTTGAGGGGTGAACCTTTAAAACAAGACCAGTTTTTTCATTTATTGCCTCTTCATAGTCTTTAAGGTGAGTTTTGTTGGTGGTTCCAACCTCCACCAGTTTTGCACCAGCCTTTTTCATAATTTCTGGAATTCTAAAAGAGCCGCCTATCTCAATCAATTCCCCTCTTGAAACAACAACCTCTTTTCCCTCTGCAAAGGTGTTTATCATCAAAAGGACTGCTGCCGCATTGTTGTTTACAACAGTTGCAGATTCAACATTGAAGTATTCGGAAAGCAATTTTTCAGCGTGCATATCCCTGTGCCCTCTTTTACCCTGTTCAAGGTCATACTCAAGGTTGTTGTAATGGGTTGCAATGTATTTCACATAATCCATAATTTTTGGGGAAATAACGGATCTTCCAAGGTTTGTGTGGATAACAATACCGGTTCCGTTTATTACCCTTTTTAATGAGGGAGAAAGAGCATCTTCTGTCAGGTCTAAAACCTTTTCAATTATCTTTTCCTTTATCCCTTCCTTTAAATTGCCATCTATAATCTCTTTCCTTATTTGCTCAATTGCATCTCTTACAGCTTTTTTAACAACCATTTCACCATTTGATTTTATTAAAGATTTAATTGAATCTAATGAGAGAATTGAATCAACAGAGGGGATACTTTTTAATAACTTCCTCATTTCCCGAATACCTCTCTGTAAACCCTATCAAACTTATCTTTTCCACAGGCAAGCAAAAATGTCAAAGGAGCAACCTGTTTCACATGAATTAGAATCTGCTCTGCAATACTTCTTATATCCCATTGAGCATGTCTGTCGTCTCTTAACCTTGCAAAGTGATAGAGTTCTCTCGCATTCATTGTCAGTAAAACCCTTCTTCTGTGAGCATTGGTTAAAATGTAATAGCATGCGGAATCATTGATGTCCATTAATCTGTAAAAAACCTCATTTGTTTTTGATATCAATGATTCAAACTCCTTTACAACACCAGCCTTCTCAAATGTTTCAGGTATGGTTATTCCATGTGATGGTGAATAGTTTTGTTTCAACAATGTTGCCATTCTGTGCCTTTTCAACTGTGCAAACGCACTTGCCGACAGTGTTATTTGAAAGGTAAAATTTGCCCTCTCAAACTCCCTTGGCAAACTGTGATAGGGTTTTAAATCCCTGAATATCTCAAACAGGAGTGTTTTCTTTTCCTCAAAAGACAGAAGGCTCACTATTGTTTTTGCTGTTTGATAACTAACATTGTAATGCGAAAACAGAATGGCAGTAAGCACCTCCTCATCCGGGTTCGGAGTGCTGTCCACCATGTAAACATCTGTTTTTGTAAAGATGAGAGGGAAGTATTTTTCACTTATTAGAGATACAACCCTCTTTTTTAACTTTGAATCAATTTTATGATAGTCTTCCGGTTCAGTGTATTTGATCAAAGATGGAGCAATATAATAGACCTCATTATAAAGTTTTTCCCCTATCTGTTTTACCTCTTTAAGTCTTTCAGCCCTCAATCTCTGGATAATGTACTCCAGCTCCCTTCCATTAACGGTCATTCCCAGTTGTCCTTTTGCTGCAAGAGGGAGAGCATACCTCGCATCCTCCCTGGCTATCAATGAGGCATTTTTCCTGTCCATTCCCTCATCAATCAACACATTTTCTATTCTCTCAAATGCCTTATTGTAAAAACTGTACTGCATCTTCACTATT
>JALSOA010000092.1 GCA_026986725.1 Acidobacteriota bacterium | reverse complement strand
CGATTACAGGAAACTACTTGATCTTGTCCCAGTGCTATACCTTGCGACCGTTGTGCTTTTGATAATAACACTTATCTCTGGAAGGGTGGTTCATGGCTCCAAATCCTGGCTGAATCTCGGGTTGTTTATGCTTCAACCATCTGAACCCGCAAAGCTTATTGCAATTCTTACAGTTGGTTACATAGTGAAAAATGACAGGAATCAATATCTCACTCTTAAAACCTCCATTAAAATTATCGTTGCGATTCTTATTCTCTTTTTGTTGATCATTCTTCAACCTGATTTCGGTACCTCATCGGTGTTCATAGTGATACTTGCAATTGATCTTTTTGTTCTTGGTGTTGATAGAAGAGTGATAGTTCTATTTGTAATACTTTTTGTTCTTGCAAGTGGTTTTTCGTGGATATATGTTTTTAAGCCATATCAAAAGGAAAGAATTTTGACAGTGTTGAACCCTGAAAGAGACCCTCTTGGTTCTGGATATCAGGTTATCCAGTCTAAAATTGCCGTTGGTTCGGGCAGAATCTTTGGCAAAGGCTACGGTAAGGGTACTCAAAGCAAATTAAAGTACCTTCCAGAGCCCCACACTGATTTCATTTTTGCTGTGTTTTCAGAGGAATTTGGTTTTTTAGGTGTGAGTATGGTTTTAACACTTTTTCTTCTTATGATAATGAGAATGCTTAATATTTCAAGGGTTGCCCTTGACAGGGAAGGCATGATAATAGTGATTGGGGTTGTTGCAGTATTTTTTTATCAGGCAGTTGTTTCAATGGGTATGGTTGTTGGTCTTATACCCACAACTGGAATACCACTGCCTTTTTTTTCCTACGGTGGTTCGGGAACCATAACATATCTTTCTATGGTGGGTCTTGTCCTCAATGTCTTCAGAAAAAGGTTTTCGGTGTTATAGAGAAAAAGATGGAGGCGACGGCCGGATTCGAACCGGCGAATAAAGGCTTTGCAGGCCTCTGCCTTACCACTTGGCCACGTCGCCTTGAATAGGAAAGGATAAAAAAAAAGAAAATGGAGCGGGTGATGGGATTCGAACCCACGACTTCAACCTTGGCAAGGTTGCGCTCTAGCCAGCTGAGCTACACCCGCTTGCTTTTCAAAGAGCCAAAAGGCAGGTATATTTATAGCAAAATCTCATTGTGCAGTCAATAAAAATTTACAAAAATGAAATTGCTTTTTTTTAATACTGTTTAAAACCCCTGTTTCAACAATTTTGCAGCATCCTTTGCAAAGTAAGTGATTATAAGGTCGGCACCAGCCCTTTTTATTGAGGTAAGCATTTCCATCATAACCTTATCATGGTCTATCCACCCCATCTTTGCAGCAGCCTTAACCATTGAGTATTCCCCGCTGACATTGTATGCGCAAACAGGAACCAGAACATTCTTTTTAACATCTGAGATAATGTCAAGGTAAGCAAGTGCAGGTTTAACCATTACAATATCTGCATTCTCCTCAATATCAAGCATTACCTCTTTCAATGCTTCCCTTCTGTTTGCAGGGTCCATCTGGTAAGATTTTCTGTCTCCAAATTGAGGTGCCGATTCCGCCGCATCCCTGAAAGGCCCGTAAAAGGCTGATGCAAACTTTGCAGAGTAGGCCATTATCGGGATATGGGAGAATCCCTTTTCGTCAAGGTCATGCCTTATTCTCTGCACTCTTCCGTCCATCATATCTGACGGTGCAACCATATCAGCCCCTGCCTTTGCATGGGAAATAGCCTCTCTTGCAAGAAGGTCAAGTGTTTTATCGTTGTCAACATCTTTGTTTTCAATAACTCCGCAATGCCCGTGTGAAGTGTACTCGCACATACAGACATCTGTAATTACATAGAGTTTATCGGTTAACTCTTTTATCTTCCTTATTGCCCTTTGAATAATACCCTCATCGGAGTAAGCCTCGCTACCATACTCATCCTTATGTTCGGGAATGCCAAAAAGTATTACAGACTT
>JALSOA010000091.1 GCA_026986725.1 Acidobacteriota bacterium | reverse complement strand
TTGCATTCAAAGCAGCCCTTTCCCTCATAAAACCTGTACTTACCGTAAAATTCAGGATTTAACCCTGATTCAATCAGGGTTTCCTCTTTAACCTTCACAGTGGTTTTACAATGTGGACATATTTTTCTTACAAGCCTCTGGGCAAGGATGCAGTTTAATGCAGAAACGAACGAGTAAATATCTATTCCCATGTGAATAAATCTTCCAAGAACATCAACAACATTGTTTGCATGTACTGTTGTGAAGACAAGGTGTCCTGTTAATGCAGATTGAATTGCTATTGTTGCTGTTTCAGAATCTCTTATCTCTCCAACCATTATTTTATCAGGGTCATGCCTTAAAATGGATCTCAAGCCTTTTGCGAAGGTGAGCCCCTTTTTTTCATTAACAGGGATCTGGGTTACCCCATCCAGTTGGTATTCAACAGGGTCTTCAATGGTAATAATCTTGTCTTCTTCGGTTTTTATTTCTGATATACACGCATAAAGGGTTGTTGTTTTACCGCTTCCAGTTGGACCTGTTACCAATATCATCCCGTAAGGTTCCCTGATAAATTTCCTTAATTTCTTTTTATCCCTCTCCGGAAATCCCAGAATATCAAGGTTAAGGCTTTTAAAATCCTTATCGGTAGATTCTTTGTCAAGCACCCTTATTACCGCATCCTCACCATGAATGGTAGGCATAATGGATACACGAAAATCCACATTTTTACCCTTCAACCTTACCTTGAATCTCCCATCCTGAGGTATCCTTTTTTCAGCAATGTCAAGCTCTGCCATTACTTTAATTCTTGATATTATTTCGTTGCTGTACTTTTTGTCAATTTCGTCCATTGCCTGATAAAGCACTCCATCTACCCTGTACTTTACAACCACGGATCGTTCTCTTGTTTCAATATGTATGTCACTTACTCTCTTTTGAAGTGCATTGAATATAACGGTATCAATAAGTTTTACTATAGGGCTTGTTTCCTTTGCCATGGCATCAATTGAAAGCAAATCTTCACCTTCTTCAGTTTCCTTGACAATCTGGAGTTTTAACTCTGATGAAGCCTCTTCCAGTGCTCTTTGAGATGACTCACTTTTTTTGAGTATCTCTTTTATCTCATCCTCGTTTTCATACTGGATTGATATTCTCTTACCCAGCTTGTTTTCAAGTTGATCAATTAGAGAAATGTCAAATGAATCTGGAACCGCTATCTTCAAGACCCCATCCTCCTCTTTTATGGGAATGAAGTTGTATGAAAACATCAACTCTACCGGTATTTTTTTTATTAAGTTAAAATCAAGGTCATCTATCAAGATCATATCCTCTCCTTCAAACCTTATGAAATTATATCAGAAACCTCAAATAAAGGAAGATACATTGAAATCAGTATAAATGCAATAATTGCTCCCATCAATAGCAAAACAATAGGTGCAACAAGAGAAGTTATGTTGTTCAAAAGAGAGGTTAACTCCTCTTCTTCAAACTCTGCAGAATTTCTAAGCATTGTACCAAGAGAACCCGTTTCTTCCCCGATTTTCATCATGTCAAGGGAGATGGGGTCAAAGAATTTGCTGTGTTTTAAGGATTCTGAAAGTTGTTTTCCGTCACGAACCATTTTTATACTCTTTTCAAGATTCATTGAAAGGATCTTGCTCGGGCTGGAAAAAGAAAGTGTTTCAAGTGCCTGAACTGCAGGTGTTCCACCATCAAGAAGTATGGATAGAGTTCTCGAAAACTGTGAAGATACATATTTTCTCCATATATCCTTTATCAATGGTACTCTTAACAAAAACCTTTCGTATGCAATTCTTCCCTTTTCCGTACCTAAAAAGTATTTTAAAGAAGCGATTGAAATCAAAAACACAACAACCTCAAGAACAATGTTTTGTGCAATCCATTTTGAAATTGCAACCACAAGTCTTGTCACAAATGGAAGTTGTGCTCCAAAACCCTGATAAAAGTCTGCAAACCTTGGAAGAACAACATAGACAATTATTCCAATAGCTAGGGCTGCAACAAAAACTAAAAACGCTGGATAGACAAAAGCAGATTTCACCTTTTTTCTGGTTGAATACATAAGTTTCTGATAGTTAAGATAGTTTTCCAGAACCCCTGCAAGATCACCGCTCTTTTCTCCTGCAAAAAGTATCCCTGGATAAATTGAAGGAAAGTAATCTCCAAACTCTCTGAAAGCCTCAGCAAGGGATTTTCCCTCTTTTATTGATTCAATTATTTCTTCAATAATACTTTTGAATTTTCTATTTTCAATCCTTTTTATGAGTAGATTTAATCCGTTAAAAATTGGAATACCTGCTTTTATAAGGGCTAAAAATTCCTGATTAAAAACAAGGAACTGTTTTTCAGGAATTTTTTTGGCTTTCCCCCAAAAAGTAAACTTTTTCTTGGCATCAAAAACATGGTAACCCGATGATTTTAACTTTGATATAGCCTCATGTTTTGAGGAAGCAGTTACCTCTTTTTCAAGTACTTCCCCTGATGATGTTCCTATTCTGCACACATACCTTGCCATAATTTACACCAGTTCAGGTTGCATTGAAACAAAACGAGTGCAATTTTTCTGGAAAAGTATCTGTACCCTTCCAGTCGGGCCATTTCTGTTTTTTGCAATTATCAAGTCAACCGGTACATTTTGCAAATCTTCACTTGAAGAGATTACATTGCTCTGATTTTTCCTGTGAAGAAACAGAACAATATCGGCATCCTGTTCTATTGAACCGGACTCTCTAAGATCGGAGAGTTGCGGTCTGGCATCTCTTCTTTGCTCTATCGCCCTGTTTAACTGAGAAAGAACGATAAAGGGGACATTAAGATCCTTGGCAAGTATTTTTAATCCCCTTGATATTTGAGAAACCTCCAGTGCCCTGTTCCCGGAATCCCTCCTGTTTGTTTTATCGTGCATCAATTGTAAGTAATCAACCAGAACAAGGTCAATTTTCCCCTCGTTGTCCATTCTTAATTTTTGAAGTTTTGCTCTAAGGTCTGCAACTGTTAGAGAGGCACTGTCATCAACATAGATTTTCAATTTTTCAAGTTCATTTGCAGCCTCAATAAGTTTATTGTATTCTTCATCGTTTAAAGAGCCTTCCCTTGCTGACTTTAAATTTACATCACCCTCCATACACAGAAGCCTTAAAGCAATCTGGTCAAAAGGCATTTCAAGGGAAAAGATACTTACCACATTACCCTTTTTTGCAATTTCAAGGGCCATTGACAACGCAAGGCTTGTTTTTCCTATGGATGGTCTTGCAGCAACTATTACAAGTTCCCCCTCCTGAAATGCCGGGATCAACCTGTTGAGATCGGGGAAAGGAGAAACAATGCCAAATGTGGTACTGTTTCTTAAAAAGAAGTCTCTTCTTTCTCCAACAAGCCCTATAACATCAGGTATTCCATCGCTTAAAAGTTTTAATTCCTCCTTGTTTCTGCCTATTGCAATCTCGAAAAGATCCTTCTCCACAAGGGAAATGAGTTCCTTTGAAGGTATATCCCTGCTTCCACTGGATAGAATCTGCTCTGCAACTGCCATCAACTTTCTTACCTTTGCCTTATCAACAATTATTTCAGCATATTCTTCAACATTCTTTAAAACCGGAATATCGTCCATTAAAGAGGAGAGATAAATATCCCCTCCTGCCTGTTCAAGCAATCCCTTTTCTTTAAGCCTGTTTTTTATGGTTATTACATCGAAGTGTCTGCCCTCTTCAAAAACTTCAAGTATAGTTGAGTAAATAATCCTGTTCTGCGATATGTAAAAATCTTCAGGCTCAAGAAAATGGCTTATCTTAAATATATTTTCGGGGTCAAGGAGCAAAGCCCCCAAAACACCCTTTTCAGCCTCTTCATTATAGGGAAGTTTTATCTCCATCAGTTAAAGTTACCTGAACTATTTTTCAAGTTTATAACGCTTCAGTTTGTTGTATAGGGTTGCCCTCGTAATTCCCATTGCATTCGCCGCTTTCATTATATTCCCATTGTACTTTTCAAGTGTGTACCTGATCAAAGCCTCCTCTGCTTCTTCCATCTTTTCACTAAATAGTTTCAAAATAACCTCAGGTGAACGCTTATTATATTTCATTCCTGGAGGAAGATACTTTGCCCCCACATTTACCCTCGTTGTCATTAAAACAAGTCTTTCAACGACATTTTCAAGCTCTCTGACATTTCCTGGCCAATCGTACTTCATAAATATTTTTTCCACCTCAATTGTGAAACCTTTAAATTTCTTGTTCACTTCTTTACTGTATTTGTTGAGAAAGTGGTTTGCAATGGGCATTATGTCTTCCCTCCTTTGCCTCAATGGGGGAATGTTAAACTCCAGTATGTTTATCATGTAAAACAACTCTTCTTCAAACTTACCGGATTCTATCAATTCATTGAAATCTTCAGTTGAACTTGCAATAATCTTAAAATTATACTTTTTCAACCCCCCATTTTTCCCAAAGTAAGCAAGGTCGTTTTTTAAAAATTCAAGTAATTTCAGTTGAGAATCAAGTGGCATTCTGTTTATGTGTTTAAAGAAAACAGTCCCCTTGTTTGCAAAATCAAGCAAACCGGGTTTTTTTCTATCTCCAAAAAGGGTTTTTTCAAAATTATCAGGCTCAAGCAGAACAGAATTTACCTTGACGAAAGGGTACTCTGCTCTGTCACTGTTTATATGAATTATTTTCGCAAGAAGTTCTTTGCCAGTGCCGTTTTCACCTTTTATCAATACATTTGAAGCCTTAGATGCAACTGTTTTTATCCTTTTTAAAACCTTTTTCAAATAATCGTTTTCCGTGACAAAATTCAACTCTTTTCTCTCAAGATTTAATTTATACCTCTGGATCTGTTCCTTTTCCTCCAATTCTTTCATTTTGAGTATATTTTCAATGGTCAGAAGGAGTTTATCAACCTGAAAAGGTTTTTCTATAAAATCAGATGCGCCCTTTTTCAAAGCAGAAACGGCAAGCTCCACAGTACCGTGAGCAGTTAAAATTATAACTTTTGTTGAGGGAGAAATCTCTTTTATCTTTTCTAACAATTCAAGTCCACTCATTCCATCCATTTTCAAATCAACAATCGCAAGATCAAAGACTTTGTTCTTTACCAATTCAAGGGCACTTTCCCCGCTTAAAGCAAGAGATAGATCGTATTTGCCGGAAAGAAGTAAATTCAATGCTTCAAGTACATCTTTATGATCATCAACAACCAAAATTTTCCTTTTACTCATACCTTACCTTCCTGAGAAAAATTTGCCCCCGAAAACCGGGGGCATGATTTTGAGGATTAGAACTTGTAATCTAAACCAAAACCAAGTAGATATGCCTCTGTTTTATAAACACCATCAAACCCTGATTGATTGCCAACAACCCTTCTATCATTGAAGTGTACCCACATGAAAAATGAACTGATTGTCAGATTTTTGCTGAAATGCCAATCAAGACCCGCACTATAATCATTTCTGTCGGAATCAGGCAAAGTGGGCTCAACTGTTGCATCCGGGGCAGGGTTGTCATCATAAATGTATCCACATTTAAAGGTGAATTCGTCATTGAACTTGTACGCAATCCCTATTCTGTAAGAATCCACATTCTTCCATAGTTTTGGAACACTTTTCAATACCTCTCCATTTGCTCTATCTGCCTCAAGTTTGTCATAGGATGACCAATCCGTGTGAAACCATTCTGCTGCAATTTCAAGGTTTTCGTTGTACTGATAAGAGAAACCAAAAGCCCAGCTTTGAGGAAGTGTTACCTTTGCCTTTATAGGACCATCGTAAAGTATTGGTAAAAATGGTGTCGGAACATTGTCAAAATCAACATCGCCATCAAAATGGATTGTTACCTCACTTCTCCACATTCCCCCTATGTGAAATTTGTCAGTTACATTCCATTGAAAACCAAAACTACCACCCCATCCGTCTCCATCTCCTGACATCTCCACATTTGCAAACTGATCAACAAAGTTTATCTGATTTGTAATCAAAACATCAGAAAGGACATAATTTAACTGTACTCCCACAGAGAAATTGTCTGTAAGTTTAAAAGCAACTGTTGGAGATATGTAAAATGTCCTTATATAGGTTCTATCAGCAAGTTCGGTACCAGGCCATCCAGCAGGCCAATCAGTTTGCAATCCATACTGTGAAAATTCACCAATTCCAACAGTAACTTTATCACTCAACTGCTTGGTAACATAGACTGCCGGTAAAACATTGAGGTGCTTCTTTTGATCCGTTCTTAGGCTTCCATCAAGGGATTCCCAGTGAGATTCAGGATAAACCAGGGTAGCATTGAAACTTATGTTTAACCCTCCAAGGGAGGTTAACCCGGCAGGATTATAGAAGATGGCAGAAGCATTCCTTGCATTTGCAACAGTGGCATTGCCCATTGCAGCGTAAGTTGCACTATGCTCATTTAATTGGAAACCTGCCGAAAAGGCAAACATTGCCAGAGACAAAGCAACAATTATTGAAACAAACTTTCTCATACCTTCACCTCACTTTGCAAAAAAGATTATATGATTTACATCAACTTCAGGATTAAAATTGGTGGTTGCACTCTCTGCTGCTGCATTCTTCAGAATTTCAGGAATTGATTTTCCATGTGCAAAAGGATTGATAATGGCAGGTGTTCCAGTTTGCAGAAATGTGCCAATGTATGTTGCTGTCTGAACCTGTGCAGCGTAGGTGATCTGAGGGTCGTGGTTGTTCAAAAGAAAACCGTGATTTGGGGTGTCGTACTGGAACAATCCACTTGCAACACCTGCAGGAGAAGAAGTCATGCCAAAAATCTGATTGACAACAGGCTCAATCTGTGGGAAAGCCTGTCCAAACGCCCTGGCAAGAGCATCCCCTGAAACATTGGGAACAACCGTATCACCAATTGCCTCCTGCATCAACACAAATTTGGATGTACCTGACAGATCCCCTGCAAGTACATGAGGAGCATAGTTAATCGGATCGGCCGGATCTATAACTGTTTGAGCAAGCAACCAGAACTGTTTGTATTGAGGTGTACCTGCCTCAATCCCATTTTCTGCAAGTTTGGCATTGATAACAGGCGCAAATGTAGGTGAATTAATAAGTAATGCTGAAATGTTACCACCTGGAACATTCAATACTGCAGCCTTGACTGCTGGCTCCAAAGCCATAAAGTTGGTTCCTGTCATGCCACCAAGTGACTGGCCTGTATAGGAAAACCCTGCTGGATAGAGATCAGGCACATTGTCTTCTGTGTAATCTATTCCAGATTGAAGCATTTTAACCATCATCATCTGGTCCAGGTTAGACTGTCTTATATTGTCTCTTGCGGTTCTAATGTAGGCAAGGTTAAGAAATAGTGCACCAGATGGATCAAGCTGTCCGTCAGGACCCATTTCTCCTGTTTCATTATTTATATAATCTCCTGCCCTATCCCCATGAAGAACAAGGTCCATTGAAATTGTGGCAACACCTATAGATGCAAAAGTATTCGCAATGGCAAGTGCGTCCATCTTTGTTCTTGTAAAACCATGCTGAAATATTACCACCGGGAATGGCCCTGTTCCTTTTGGAACAACAAGAATAAATGGTACGGTATTATCACCGAACTGTACAAACTTTCCATCCTCTCCCTTTTCAAAGTGACCGTTAAGTGGATCGGATACGAAGTTTGGAGACATAAAAGCACCGGTTAAAACACCGCCAACAGCATCATGCGGGAAGTCAATACCTGTCTGTGCCTCAACTGCTGAGTAAAATGCATTGACCATTGCATCACCAAGGTACTTTCCTGCAAATATAGGTGTTGGTGCCGGCATCTGTGATATCTGTGATTTTAGAACCATAAAATCGTCAGCAATACCCTGTGTGGTAAATGTAAATGCTATTGCAATGTCATCCCTCGTTATGCCAATCTGGGTAAGAAAATCAAAAACAGGTTTCATTGCCTGCCTTAAATGCTCAAGTTGAGCAGCCGTTGCATCGTCAAGTAAAGAAGTGGTTGAATGCCCATTTGCATCAACAAGTGGGTTTGCCCTTTCAAGAAGATAAAAAACCTTGTCAGGCTCTATTGATTTTCCATTTGTGTCTTTTACCCCTTTTGTTACAACCACAACATACCTGTGATGTGGTTTAAGAGGCCATACAGGGGAAAGGGAAACTGCCCCACTTGCCTGATCAAAGCCAAGAACTGCATAAGGAATTTCACTTCCAAATTCCTGTGCCCCCGGGGTAATGTCAAGAAATTTAATATTGTTGGAATTAAGAGTAGATGTGTCAGGTGCTCCATCAAGGTAAAAACTTACAGGAGCAACAGTCGAAAAACCGGAAAGCGAATTAACAGCATCAACAAGATCAAGGCCCTGTGGATTTGGAAGGTTGTTTTTACCTGTAGCAGGATCAATCAAAAGATCATTAGGGAATGGAATAATACCTGCTGCAGGGTCAAAAATTGCAGTTGTAAAATGCTCAATCGGTTGCTCCTCATTGCTCTCAAGATGGTTGGCAGGAGCGCAACCGATCAAAACCAGTAATAACAGAAACGAACCTAAAGAAAGAAACTTCTTCATAAATCCTCCCACGCATTTCTTTTAA
>JALSOA010000090.1 GCA_026986725.1 Acidobacteriota bacterium | reverse complement strand
TGATCTATCCTTTTAAATACCTCGGAAAAACCCATAATCAATCCAGAAAACCTGTCAATGGGCTTGATGCAGAAGCCTTTTCCTGTTCTTCAATAGGACCCGCCTCAATAGCCTCTATTGCGCTTTTCACAGCCTTCTTAAAGGCACCGGCCATTCTAACAGGGTTGTCTGCGCAAGCAATTGCAGTATTTACAAGAACAGCATCCGCTCCCATCTCAATTGCCCTTGCAGCATGAGAAGGAAGGCCAAGCCCTGCATCAACCACCACCGGTATATTAGACTGTTCAATTATTATCCTTATAAACTCTTCCGTCTTTATACCCCTTGCACTTCCAATAGGCGCCGCAAGAGGCATTACCGTTGCACAACCTGCATCTTCAAGCCTTTTAGCAAGAACAGGGTCTGCATGTATATATGGAAGAACAACAAAACCTTCTTTCACCAGTAATTCAGCAGCCTTCAATGTCTCCACAGGGTCCGGCATAAGGTAAACCGGGTCAGGAGTTACCTCCAGTTTAATCCAGTTTATGCCCGATGCAGCCCTTGCAAGTCTTGCAAGCCTCAAAGCCTCCTCAGCATCCCTTGCACCGGAAGTATTTGGCAAAACAATATACCTATCAAAATCAATTGCATTCAAAGTGGGGTCCGGGGAGTTAAAATCAACCCTCCTCAGGGCAACCGTCACAATTTCAGCACCAGATTCTTCAAGAGATTTAGCCATAATTTCAGGTGAAGGGAACTTTCCAGTTCCTATAAAAAGCCTTGATTTCAATTTCCTTCCAGCAATTACAAGAGGTTTCAATTTATCCCCCTCCAACAAAGGAAACAATCTCCAGATTGTCTCCCTCTTTCACTTCTGTTGATTTAAAATCCTCTCTAAAAACAACCCTCCCATTTAACTCCACCGCCACAAAATCAGATTTTACTTTCAGGGCTTTTAACAATTGAGAAATACTTTTAATTTTCTGTTTGAATTCTCGCTTTTCCCCATTTATAATTAGCATCATTTTTCAAGCCCCAAAATCAATCTTACTATTAGATGGGATTGAATGGATGCTGCAATTCCAACTCTCGTTGCAACAAGCCCAATCCTGTCCTTCACCTCACTTTCCCCGTCACCGACAACATAGATTTTATCAGATATTCTTCTAACGACCACACTTTTTTCTGAACCAAAACCAGCAATCCCGCTTGAAGCAACCACAATTTTATCCGGAAGTCTATCGCGAATAGCACTGACCAATTCCGCTTTTGAAGAAGGGTCATCAAAACACTCTGCAATTATCTGACACTCTTCAAAGATATCGACATTGTTCCTTGAGACTTTAATTATGTAACCCTCTATTTCAGTAAAAGGGGATATTTTTTTCATATTCTCCTTAAAAGCATTAACCTTATATCTGCCAATCTGATTGATAAAGTACCTCTGCCTGTTTATATTTGAAGGTTCAACAATGTCAAAATCAACAACAACCAATCTGCCAACTCCGGCTCTCACAAGGTTTTCCCCAACAACACTCCCAAGCCCGCCAAGACCTGCTATTCCAACGGTAGAACCCTGTAATTTATCAGTAAAATCTTCCGGCTGTCTTGCAAACATAAGATCTTTTAATGAAACACCATCAGGGATACTCCCTTTTTTAAAGGCAACGACTCTGTCTCCATTCTTCAATTCATAATTTAAATCAGGGTTTAAAACCGTGTTAACAATAACAAGATCAAAGTCAGGATAATACTCACTTAAAAATCTTCCAATAGTGAGATGAGAGTCAACTCTATAATCATTTCCATTAAGAGACACTTTAATCATCTTTATCCCCGAAAAACATGGTTATGCCTGCAACAGAAAAATCGGTACCCAGTTTTGATTTTAATTCCTTCACCCTGTTAAAATCAATCCCCCCAAGAAGAACAACCCTTTCTCCATACTTTTCAGTAATTTTCTTCATTCCTTTCAATTCAAGGGGTTTCAGATGGTAATTCTTTTTTGAATAGGGTTGAAAAACAGGGGAAAGAAAGACAAAATCAGCCCCCTTTGAAAACATAATCTCTGCAGAATCAAAACTGTGGGAGGAAGAGGTAAATCCGTGAAGTGGAAATTGTTTTAGAAAAATATCCAGAGATATCTTATCTTTCTCTTTAAAATGACACAGCACATCTTTTCCTCTCAAGGTTATCCACCTTTCATAAGGAAGAACTGGCGTTACATTGCTTTTCAAACATAGGTCAATAAGGTCTGACAACCCCTGATAATTCAATAAAAAGGGGGATCTCAGATAGATATGAGATACCCCCATTTCTTCAACACGCCGAATTAACTTATAGAAGGAAGAAGGGTTTAAATAGTTCGGCGTTATTGCAAAAATCTTCATCCAATCATATTTCAGAAAACTTTTTATGTCTTTTTAAAACAATCCTTGCATACCTGAATACAGGAATGTTCTTTCTGTTCTTTAATTTTTTAATAGCAGTTTCCCCCATATTATATGCTGCAAGCACAGTGTTCATGTCTTTAAACCTGTCAGAAAGCTTTTTCAAATAGTACATACCAAGCATAACATTCAACTGGGGGTTATAGAGATGCTTTTTATCCTTGATAACAATCCCGAAATCTTTTGCAAGAGCCCTGCCTGTGACCGGCATCAATTGCATCAAACCAATTGCTCCGACAGGTGATGTTGCATACTTATTAAAACTTGATTCTGTTTGCATTACCGCAAGTATAAACTCCACAGAAAATCCATATTCAATACTTTTTTCTGCAATTATCCCAGCAACATCTTCCTTTTCCTCTTCAGTAAGATTGGTTTTAACAGAATTAAAAACCTTCATTACCTTCTGGTAATTCTGAAGGTACTCCATCTGATGTTTAACAGTCTCGTTAATTGAGTTTTCAACTATTTTATCATTTTGTGCTAATGCAGTATTAACAGGTTTAACAAGGTCATTGTAACCTGAAAAAGCAGCCATAAACATCGATGTTAGTATTAAAAATAAGTACTTTTTCATAACTCTACCTCCACAAGAGGTAGAATTTAACACAGACAAAAAATATGTCAAGAGAAAATTTTTTTTAAGTGATATTTATCACACAAATAAAAAATGGTTGTAAAATTAAAAAGACAAAGCAAATTTATTTCAATTTGTCTCATTTTGAGTGCACAGTACAGTAAAATTTTCCGTCTTCAAACACATATTTCCCACCCGCAGGACAGTGGGGCAACCTCAAACCGTACTGCTTCAATTCATCAAGAGTAACATCTTCGGGATTATCGATACCGTGAGTTGACATATAGGTTTTAACAAAATCATTTAACATCTTCAGATTCTGTTCGCATGCAAATTCTTTAGTTTTATCAATTTGAACTTGCGCAGAAACAGGGTTATTCTTTTTTACCCCCACAAAATCTCCTGTACCTGTATAAACAAGGTATCCTATTACCCCAACAACAACAAGAAGTATTAGTAAACGCATAAAACCTCCCACAATTTAGTTGAAATTTCATAAAAAAAGATTAACATATAATCAGGTTTCTTTAAAACTTAAAAACAATCTTTTTTTAGGAGGGTTTATGGGAGAAGAGATTGGTGTCGGTTGTGCGAGACCGACCGGTGGGCCTGTTGGTAAAAATTTAAAAGAAGAAAAAGAAACAAAAAATGAAAATCTATTACAGGAGGAAAATATGGTAATGGTAGGAAAACCTGCTCCAGATTTTATTGCCCCAGCTTATCACAAAGGAAAATTCATTGAAGTCAAACTTTCAGACTATCTTGGGAAATGGGTTCTTTTATGCTTTTACCCCGGTGATTTTACATTTGTCTGAGCAACAGAACTTTCGGCAGTTGCCGAAAAATATCCCGAATTTCAAAAACTTGGTGTTGAAGTTCTCTCAATGAGTATTGACAGCATATTTGTTCACAAAATGTGGGATGACAATGAATTATCAAAGATGGTTAAAGGCGGTGTTCCATTCCCGATGATGTCGGATACCGGGGGAAGGGTTGGAAAGGTTTACGGCGTTTACGATGAAGATGCAGGCGTTGAAACAAGGGGAAGGTTTATAATTGACCCTGACGGAATAATTCAAGGATACGAGGTTTTGACCCCACCTGTTGGAAGAAATGTTGCAGAAACAATAAGACAGGTTCAGGCATTTCAGCTTGTAAGAAAAACCAGGGGAGGAGAAGCCACACCTTCAGGATGGAAACCTGGCAAAAAAACACTAAAACCGGGTCCTGAACTTGTAGGAAATGTCTGGAAAGAATGGACCACAGACTTGGCTTTTGAAAAGTAAAAGATTGGAAAAAACAGTCTGCAAAACGGCTTTTTTATAAAATCTCCGATTTTATTGACACTTGAAATTAAAGTGCTATAATTCTTCTTTGCGTGGAGGATTTTGTGCAGATAGAGTTTGCAAAGATTGAAGACAAAGTATTAAAAGGTGATTTTGACATAATCAATGAGAAAGTTGTGCAGAATGAGCATGAATTTTTCATTATTGATTCTGTCAATGTATCCTTCAGAGCATACCGTATAGATGTTAACGATGTATCTATAAAAGAAAAGATAAACGGCGATATTACTCTAATCTGCACAAATTGTCTGGAAGAGTACAAAGAGCACATTGAATTGACAAGTGAGACCATTTTCACCAGAAACAAAAGTTACACAGGTGGCGAGGTGACTTTAACCGAAAGTGAACTTGATGTTCAGTACCTTGAAGACGAGGTTATTGACCTTAAAGACGAGGCAATTAAAACAATTGACCTTTATATACCGATCTCTCATACCTGCAGGGAAGATTGCAAAGGAATATGCCCTATTTGTGGAGCAAACAAAAATCTGAATCCCTGCGATTGCAAAATTGAACAGCCTGATCCAAGGTTAGAAAAACTGAAAGAATTTTTAAATAAGGAGTGAACTATGGCAAACCCAAAAAGAAGAACTGGAAAAGCAAGAAGAGACAAAAGAAGGGCTCATGACTTTATGAGATTAAAATCAACCTCAATATGTCCCAATTGTCAGGAGAGAAAACTTCCCCACAGGGTGTGCCCTCACTGCGGCTATTACAAAGGGGTACAGGTTATAGAGGTTGAAACATTCTAAAAATCTTAAAAAACAAACAGTTCATAACATGCCCCTTTAAAAAGAAGGGGCTTTTTTTATACATCTGTTTTTTCCAGCAGCAAATAGTACATGTAAAGTTTTGCAAAGGGAAAAACAAGTAAGGAAAATCCGATTGCAAAAAACAGCAAATATGTATTCTTGTTTAACACAGCAAAGAAAAGGCTAAAAAGCGGAGTACCCACAACAATCAGTACGAAAAACACGAATTTTAAAAAATCCTTTAAATTCAAGCCATTGATCGGGAGAAAGAGAAATTTGAAACCTGGAAATTTTGTAAAATAATTCAACCTTGCCCTTATCTTCCAGTATGTTACAACCTTCCATAAAAGAACAACCAGAACAAATAAGGCAACATAAGCAATGACCAACGGTATCTCAGTTAATGAAACCTCTTTCAGCCTTTTTATTAAGCCTTTTAATGGAAAATACACAACATAAAAAGAGAGAGCGTAAAAGAATAAACCTGATATGGTTGTTAAAATATAAAACAAGTAAAAGGAAAAAGAAATCCTTTTCCCTGAAAGATCAGTTAAAAACCTGACAACTGCAACCATGTTCACAATGTAAAAAAGAATAAGTGCCGAAACTATCAAGGGGTTTAACCTGTGACACCCTTCCAAAACTGAATAAATGGTATAAGTCTCATTGGCAAACCCGTAATCTTTGAACAGGGTAAAGTAAAGAATTAACAAGAATGAAAAGTAAAACGCATAAAGCATGTAAAGGTACCTTCCAAAAGCTCTAAAAAACATAAGCAAACAACTCCATAAGCATGTTGAAAACAAGAACAGCAAGCCTGTTTTCAAAAAGAGAGGGTTTGTACCTATAAAGATTATTGGATCTGTCAAGGTCAATCATTATCTTCCTATCAGGATCAAGATAAACTGATTCCAGTCTATCAGTCTTTTCAACTGGAAATTTCAGTTCAATTATGTTTTTATCCGCAGGAATTATGAAGTGTTCCACCTTACCGCTTTTAAAAGTCACAATGCCATTAACATCCAGGGGTAATTCCCTTTTAGCAACAACAACCCTGTAAAAATAGGATTTGCAATTCCTTTTACCACTCTTTTCTCTTTCCCTGTAAAAAACATCTCTGTTATTGTAACCTATAAAATAAGGCTCGCATTTTTTTTCAACCTTTAAAACTTTGGCATCAGGGAACCCCACATCAAAGAGAACAAGGTTTAAAAGTCTTTTGTATTTGTTGTCTGTTTTTTCGTTCAAAATTTTCACAAACTCCTTCCCATCAGGGTGCTTGAATTTATACTGATTGAAGAATTCCCTTGCTGCATCGATCACAACATCCTCTCCCTCAAGATTTGCAATGGTTTTTAATGTTAATGCAAACTTATTATAGGATGCAAGGCCGTAAGATCCCCTTGAAACAAACTCTGATGCTTCTTTATCGGGTTTTTCGTACTTTAAAACTTCAAAGTTGGGAGATTCAAATCGAGAAAATCCGTTTTCACAAAAAACATGAAATTTCATCTCGCTGCATTCCCCATAAAACCTGTCCATCAAGATTCCTTCAAAAAAGGAGTTAAGCCCTTCATCAGCCCAGGCCTGTCTATGTTCATTCGTTGCAACCATTCCCTGCCAGTAAGCGTGACCAAACTCATGGACAACAGTACTTTCAGTTGCCCTCAACCAATCAGGGAAAAGCGAAAGCGAAAATGATGTTGAAAAGTTCTCATACTCCATTCCACTTGCCCCGAGCCCGTTGAAAGGCACATCAATCACCTTGTAATCAGGATAAGGGTATTCTCCTATGTTTTTATTGTACCAGTTAAAAACCCTCTCAAGTGCATCAAGTTCTCTTTTAGCAATTTTTTCATGCTCTTTAAAGTAATAGACATACAAAGTTTTCCCTTTCACTTTTTTTGACAAAACTCTGAATTTGTCCCAAGCAACAAAAGCAAAATCGTGAACATCCTCTGCATAAAAGTAAACCTTTCTTACATCACCTTCTATCCTTTCGCTAACAACCAGCCCTGTCCCGGTTACTATAAAGTAAGAAGGAAGGGTGAGTTTAACCTGATACACTCCAAAATCAGAAAAAAATTCACCATTACCATCATACTCTGGACAGTACCATTTTCCATTATCCTGAAAAACCCCCAATTTCGGATACCATTGGCCCACAAAGTGAAAACTCCCCGCATAGCCGCTTCTAATCATTATTCTTGGCAATTTGGTTTCAAACTCAAGTTCAATCATAACCGATTCTCCCGGTTTTACATCAAAAGGCAGGTGTAACACACCAACAGTGCCCTCCACATGGAAGTAATCAGTCAGGTTATTGAAATTGACAGCAATATTTTTTATACTGCAATAACCTGCCGTTTCAGGTGTCAATTTTATACCAAGAATTTTATGCCTTAGTTTTTCAATATTTTTCATCATTATCGTTGAATTGTTTTTAAAAGCATTCATATACAGATGAAAGTAAAGAACTTTTGTTGAAAACTGTGTGTTGTTAAGCCAGTAAATAGACTCTTTACCCTTCACTATGTGAGACAGGGTATCAAGGGTAACCGTTATTTTGTATCCAACATTTCTGCCTGACAACGGAGGATGAAAAATGGCATGATCCCTGTCAACAAAAGGATTCTGAGAATAGCCTGCAAATGAAAAGAGTAATATACAGAAAAACAAAATCCTTTTCATTTTTCCTGTTTGTCGTTGTCTATGGGTTTAAGTGCAGTATCCTGATGTACCATGGCTTTTGTTGCAGCCCTTGAATCATCAAAGTCCTCTATGAGATGAGGTGTAATAAACAGCAAAAGTTCCGTTCTTTTTTTCTGAGTCTCCTGTGTGCCAAAAAGGTTTTTCAAAATAGGGATTTTGTTTATTTTAGGAATTCCTCTGCTATCATTTTTGGTTTTCTCCTGTATTAAACCGCCAAGAACCATGGCCTCACCGTTTTTTAACAGAACAGTTGTTTTAAGGTTTCTTTTTATTGCAATAGGGTTACCATAATGATCTTCTCCAACAAGGTCACTCACTTCCTGATCTATTTCAAGGACAATATCACCGTTGTCGTTTATATGAGGGGTGACCTTCAGTATAATACCGTAATCTCTCTCTTCAAAGTTTGTGAACAACCCGCCAACACCTATGGCTGCATTTGTATTTACGGAAGTCTTTACCCATCTTCTTTCAACAACCTTCATGGAAGCCGTGTGGTTGTTGTAGGTAACAATCTTTGGATGAGAAAGAATCTTTGCCTTTCTTGCCTGGGCATAGGCATTTAACTGAGCCTTCACCAGGTCATCATTTATTGAAAGTGCATAGGTGAAACCCGTACCTTCATCCACATTGTTAAGGGGGAAATGCAGAGAACCACTGCTTTCAAAAGATGTGTCTCCCCAAGAATTTCTAATCCTTCCATCCTGTCCAAACTCCCATCCAATACCCAGTTGATTGTTATCATCAAGGGTTACCTCTGCAATTATGCTCTCAAGCAAAACCTGCTTCGGCTTCTTGTCTATCTGTTTTACTATCTTTTTGATCTTCTCAATGTTCTCAGGTATGTCCGTGACTATGAGAGAATTAGACGATGGATCAGCAACAATTGTTCCCTCAGTTTTACCGAAAACAGGGTTATCTTTGAAAATTTTAACCACATCCTTTGCTTTTGTGTAATTTAATTTAATAACCACAGTGGTCTTGTCTGCAAGTTCACGGGGAAGTATCTCTATTACCTTTCCTTTTCTCACCATGGTAAGTTTGTTAAATTGCAACACAGTGTCAAGCAACTGGTCCCATGGTACATCTTTAACATCTATGGTAACCTCTCCCTTTACACTATCATGAACCAGGAAACTCACCCCTGCAACCTCAGATATTGCCCTGAAAAAGTCATGAAGATCAGCCTTGTAAAATGAGAAAGAGACCTTTTTACCCGTGTAAACCTTAACCTCGGGCAATTTCTTTTTTTCTTCTTTTTTTTCCTTCTTCTTAACAGGCTTAAATCTTTTCACATCAAGTACCTTGAGATGGTACAGTGGCTCATTCAGGTCCGCTCCCTCAATTTTTGGTTCAGGTTTTTTCTGATTTATACAACCTGTTAAAAGTATAAGCAAAATAAAACCTATTACCTTTCTCATTTATTATGCTCCTTTTTTAGGGTTTTTTCCGGTACTTTCACTTCTTTTACTTCTCTCGAAAGATCCAGAATAAGTTGATACTCTTTCCCGTTTGATGATAAAACAACCTCATTATCCTTTATCTCTTTTATCTTAAAGATCTTGATTTTATCACCCACCCTGTAAAAACCGTGATTTATAACAGCAATCGAATGGTTTAATATTCCGGATAATTTCAAAGAATTCAGCAATACCTTTATGTTATCCCTTTTATCAACTGAAGTCGCTCCCTGCTCTGTAAGCATAATTATAGGAGGCTTTTTAAATGGATTTCTTGTATGACAGAAAGAAATTACAGGAAATAAAATAATTAAAACAATAATTAAAACAGGGTAAAGAATTTTACTTTTTTTCATTTCCCTTCACCTTTTTACCCTTATTTTTCAATTGTTTAATGTAATATTCAATGTCCATAATTTTAAAGGCAGAAACATCAATGGATGCATCCACACTTCCGTTCACATCGCTCCTTGCAGTCAATGTCATTCCATTTAGAAGAAAAAACCTCTTCGCATCTTCAACTCTTTTTAAGAAGTTGTAAATACTTTTATAATCCCCGCTTAATGTTACACTCATGGGTATTTCTGTGTAACTATCTTTTTTAACATAGTTTTTCTCGGCTACAGAGCGAATAAGGTAATTCACATTCTGGGCACTGGCAAAGGTCTTAATTATTTTTGAAACCTCATCAGCAGAGGGAACCCTGCTTTTTAATTCTTTGAAATCTTCTAAAAGTCTTTGATACTCGCCTTCTTTCTTCTTCATTCCCACTTCCACCGTACCGAGGATTGACACCCTGCTTTTAAGCATAAAGATCTTCTGCTCCAGGTTTGAATTATCGTTTTTTAATTTCAATGTCTTGTGTCTGGTAGGCTGGATAAGACCAAAGTAAAAAAGAATAAATATGCAAACAAAGAGAAAGTAAGGAAATATTTTTTGATCTCTTTCTGGCATTCTTTTAAAGTAACTTTCAAGTCTCAGTAAAAAGGACCTCATTTTATCCTCTTTGTATCAAAAGTAAAATTCAATCCAAAGGAGTAATAAAGTACTCCTTTTTTATCCACAACCTTGAAACTCACCTTAACAGATTGGTTTTCTCTTTCAACATTTTCAACAAACCTGTTAAGGTCCTTTAAAGAAATAGCACCGCCCTGAACCTGAACATATAAAAATCTTCTGTCAGGCATAACAGGGTCAATGGAAAGTGAGTTTATCCACACATTATCGTTAAGGTAACCTGAAAATGTATCAAGAAATTCAATCCATTTTATCTTTTGATGAAAAAGTTTTTCAAGGCTTTTTATTGTGCTGGTTAATGCCCTGGATTTAATGTTAAGGTCTCTCAGTTTTAAAGATAACTCTAAAAGTTGCTTATCTTTCAAAGAAAGAGACTTGTACTGTGATGTTAAAGACCTGTTTTCAGCCAGTTGAGTGAAGTATTCCCCAATTACTATACCGTAGATGATCAAAAACACTGTGAAAAAAAGGATAGCACCCCAGAAAGCAATCAAAAAATTCACATCAGATGGCCACTTCTTTGTTGAAATATCCCTTGTGTATAGGTCAATATAACCTGCTTTCTTTTTCATCTCAGCAACCCCGAACCAAGAGCAACGCTTATCCTCAAAGGGTCAATTGTAACATCATTGCATTGAAAAACAGTAAAAGGATTTAAGATTTCAGTGTAAACTCCTGTTTTATCGGCAATAAAAGCATCTATACCATTTAAATTTGCAAGCCCCCCTGTGAGAAGAATCTTCGTTATATTGCCCCCCTTAATAACCGAACTAAAATAATTAAAACTTTTTGACAACTCTTCCACAAGGCTATTCAGTGCATCCACAATACCTTCATCAATGGCACTTTCATCCCCAATTCTATACCCGGAAGACAATTCATCCATAGTATGTAATGCAACACCTTTCTTTTCAAGTATATCTGCAAGTTCAAATGATGAGAAAATCAATTGCCTTTCAAATCTTACTATCTTATTCTTTACAATTGAAAGGGTTGAAGACTTTGCCCCAAGGTCTATAATGGCAAAGTTCCCTGAAACATCACCAAAAAGTTCAATAAAAAGAGCCCTTAAAGCATAGGGGGGAATGGTTATGGAATCCACACCCATATCTGCCTGTTCAATCAAAGAAACATATTGTTTCAAAATCTTTTTTCTTGCAACATAAACCTTTACAAGGTACTTTTCAACATTATCAACCAAAACATTCTCAATTACCTTAAAATCCATATTGTAAATATCAGGGTCATAATCAATAACCTTTTTCAACTCCCATTTAACCACCTCTTCCATCTCATCTTCAGGGACAACAGGCACTCTCAACTCCCTTACCGTAATGTGAGACATATTTACGCAAAGCCTTACCCTTTTTCCCTTCGCACCCAATTTATCACGCAAAGAATTAAGAGGGGGGAGAACAATATCAGGGTCATCGTAGGGATACTCTGTAAAGGAGGAGAAAGGGATAATAGCACAGGCATCAATTATCTTTCTGGAGGAACATACCCTGACCCCCTTTATTGCTGAATAACCAAGTTCAATTGCTATACATATTCTTTTTTTCAAAAAATTAGCAATCATATTTAAAAAATAACACAATTTCAACAAATTTCAACATAAATGTTTAATTTTCCATAGAGTTATAAACCATCAGTATTCAAAAAGTTTTAAAAACACTCTGGATTGCTTCACAATTGCAAATAACTTCTTTTTATTCTTTAAGTTACAATGTTCAATTCTACACAATTCAGTAACGAACTGATAATGGTATTTAAAGAATTTACCCTTAAAATTATCCAGTACAATCTTTTCTTTTTCAGTAATAACCCCTCTTGAATACAACTTTTCCAATTTCTTTTCCTGAATTTCAAGGTCTATTTTCTCCGAAAGGGAGGTTAAAACTGCTGCAAGTTTCTTATCATTGACAAGTTTTTCAAATTGACCATAAAGATCCCCGTACTTTTTAAACTCCTTTCCCCTAATAGATGAAACATCTATGTTTATTTCACACTCCTTTAAAAACATTTCAAACCCATTATCAACCCTGTACACAGTTCTCTTTGCAACCACAATTCCAAACACATTTTGAAGCACAAATAAACCTACAAAAGAAACAACACATGCTGTAACCGGCGTTGCAACCCATCCTCCCGCTATTTTCCCCATAACATTAAATCGTATATTTCTCCACCCTCTGACAATACCGATCCCAATAATAGCCCCAACAACTGCCTGGGAAGATGAAACAGGGACAAGAGGGATTGGCGGAAGCCCAAGTGATTTAACAAAATCCGAAAGGGATTGAGAAGCAAACACAAATAAAACGAGGGATTCTGCAAGTACAACAACAAGGGCTGCCTGAGGAGACAACTTTAACAATTCCCCCCCCACTGTTTTCATCACCTTGTATGAATAGGTAAAAATGCCAACTGAAATAGCAATTCCCCCAATAAAAAACAACTGTTGCGGACCTGATAGAACAATAGGGCCAATATGGATTTCCCTGAACGGTACTGAAGGGACAAAGACACCCATAACATTGGCAATATTGTTAGCCCCAAGGGAATAAGCGCCAAAGGCTCCAACCAGAATTAAACCAACCCTCGTTAAAGAATCTATTTTCAAAAGATGGATTTTTGCATTGTTGAAAATTGCTCTTACCATAAGATAAAGAATTGCAGCAAATATTGCTGCTAAAATAGGACAAATAACCCATGTTGAAACTATCTTTGAGAGTATTGCATAATCAGTAACATAGCCTGAAAAAAAATTCCACCCAACTATTGCCCCCACAATTGCCTGTGATGTTGAAACAGGTAATTCCCATTTTGTCATAATGTACACAGTGTAACCTGCTGCAAGGGCAACCATAAAAGAACCACCAATAGCGTTAACCGAGCCGAGTTTTCCAAGAGTGTGCGAGGCTCCTGCTCCACTTATAACAGCCCCAAGTACAACGAATATACTGCCTATTATTGCTGCAGTTCTGAACTTAACCATTCTGGAGCCAACTGCAGTGCCAAACACATTGGCTGCGTCATTTGCCCCGAGACTCCAGCCTAAAAAAAGTCCACTTGAAAGGAAAAAGAGAAGCATATCGTTTTATATCATCCTTTTGATTGTGTAAATTGAAAGCCTGTCTGCCACATCTTCTGCATCGTCTGAAATCTTTTCAACATGGGTTGCAAAGTATCTTAAATGTATTTTTCTGGACAACTTCATTTCTGATCTAAAAATATTCCTTTTCAACTGTTCTCCAAGCCTATCTGTCTCTTTTTCATAGAGATAAACTTTATCAAGGTAAGGCCTCACACTTTTCAAATCCACAAAAAAAGCCCTTGTTGCCTGTACAACAGATTCTCCTGCTATGCAACTTTTACTTGCAAGTTCTATATATCTGTCAGCAAACTCGAGGGGTATATCAGGTACTTCAACCTCAAACTGCTGCAGAGTTTCCTTACAGGAATCAATGACATTGTCAAGGTGTTCCAGCAATGCAAGGACATCTCCCCTGTTTTCAGGGATAAGGGAATAAGTGTAAAGTTCATTCTCAATATCCCTTCTCAATTTGTCCGCTTCAGCCTCAAACTTGCTGACCTCCTGCAGGTAATGTTCAAAATCTGTTTTATTTTCATTAAAATAACTTCTTACACCTTCTACAAAAACCGTTAATCCCTTGGTTATTGAACTTAAAAAGTCCTCTATCTTCCTCTCAAGTGCTCTGGAACGAAAAAAAGATTTCATTCTAACCCCCTGATAATTTTTAACAGGTATTTTACCACAAAAGGGGAAAGAAACAAAAAAAGCCCCGAAAAATCGGGGCATCTTTGAAAAAAATAACATCACTTTCCAACTTCAAACCTTGCAAACCTTCTAATCTTCATATTTTCACCGATTTCTGCTATTTTCTGAGCAAGAAACTGCCCAACAGTTACGCTTTCGTCATAAAAGAAGGGCTGCTCCAAAAGACAGTACTCTTCGTAAAATTTAGAAAGTTTACCCTCAACTATCTTCTCGGCAATATGCTGTGGTTTCCCCTGTGCCATTGCCTGTTCAAGGTAAATCTCTTTCTCCTTTTCAAGTATTTCAGGTGTAACATCCTCTTTGGAAACAAACCTCGGGGATGCAGTGGCAATATGAATAGCAATCTGTTTCACCATCTCCTGAAACTGCTCATTCCTTGCAACAAAGTCTGTTTCACAGTTCACCTCTACAAGCACCCCCAACTTTGAACCAGGGTGAATGTAAGCGTAAACCATTCCCTCAGCGGTTGCCCTTCCAGCCTTTTTGGCAGCAGTTTCCAATCCCTTTTTTCTTAAAATCTCAACAGCCTTCTCAATATCCCCATCCGATTCAACAAGGGCTTTTTTACATTCTCCCATGCTTAATCCTGTTTTCTGTCTTAACTCTTTTACCAATTGTGCAGTAATCTCAGCCATTATAATTTGCCTCCTCTATTACCTCTTCTTTTTCCTCAGTCATTTCTTCGGCTTCTTCAATATCCCCTTCAGACTGAGAAATGTTTTTCCCTTCTTCAATAGCCTTAACCATTTTATTGACAAAAAGTTTTATCGCCCTGATTGCATCATCGTTCCCCGGAATAACATAATCAATAACATCAGGATCACAGTTGGTATCAACTATTGCTACCACAGGAATATTCAGCTTCCTTGCTTCTGCAACAGCATTCTTTTCCCTTTTAGGGTCTATAACAAACAGCACATCAGGCAGGTCATCAAGGTCTTTAATACCTGCAAACAACTTTTCCATCTTCCTCATCTTTCTTTCAAGTTTGTACCTTTCCTTTTTGGGAAGACTCTCTGCCTCTCCACTTTCAAAAAGTTCCACAAGTTTTTTGTATTTTTCAATGCTTTTTTTTATTGTATGAAAGTTTGTAAGGGTTCCACCAAGCCATCTTTGATTAACATAAGGAATACCCTTCTCTTTTAACTCAAGCATGGCATCCTGCGCCTGCCTCTTTGTTCCAACAAAAAGGATTGTTTTTCCCTTGGAAGCCTGATCCGTAATAAAAGCAGCCGCTTCTTTAAACAGTTTTAAAGTTTTTTGAAGGTCAATTATGTAAATCCCGTTCCTCTCCCCGAAAATGTACTTTTTCATCTTCGGGTTCCACCTTCTTGTCTGGTGCCCAAAGTGAACACCTGCTTCAAGCAATTCCTTCATAGAAATGTCAACCAACGAATACCTCCTTTAATTTAAGAATTAAATTTTCTCCTTGCAAAATTGAAAAAATTATCTCTTGGAGAACTGGAATCTCTTTCTTGCCTTGGGCTGCCCGTATTTTTTTCTTTCTTTCATTCTCGGGTCCCTTGTAAGCAATCCGTTCTCCCTTAATTTAGGCCTTAATCCCTCATCGTATTCAAGTAATGCCCTTGCTATTCCGTGCCTTATTGCACCAGCCTGTCCTGAAACACCACCGCCCTTTACCACAACATAGGCATCAAACTTGCCAAGGGTTCCGGTTATCTCAAAAGGCTGTCTGACAATCATCTTTAAAATATCATTTTTTACATACTCATCAATTGATTGGTTGTTAATCGTTATAGTGCCATTACCCGGAGTTAAAAACACCCTTGCAACAGATGTTTTTCTCCTGCCAGTTCCATAATACTGAACCTTCCTCACTTAATCCTCCTATTTAAATTACAAGTGTTTCTGGTTTCTGTGCAGCATGGGGATGTTCAGACCCTGCATAAACCTTTAACTTTTTAAACATCTTTCTTCCTAACTTGTTTTTCGGAAGCATACCCTTTACCGCCCTTTTGATAATCATCTCTGGCTTATCCTGCAATAACTGTCTTGCCGTTCTCTCTTTCATACTTCCAGGCCTCGTTGTTCTCCACCTGTAATACTTCTGGTCCAACTTTCTACCTGTCAGAACAACCCTCTCTGCATTGATAACAATGACAAAATCGCCGGTATCAACATTGGGGGTATAGATAGGCTTATGCTTTCCCCTCAAGATGCTTGCAATTCTTGTTGCCACTCTTCCAACAGGTTTTCCAGCCGCATCAACCACATACCATTTGCGGGAAACCTCATGCTTTTTAGCAAAGTATGTTTCCTTGTTCTTGTTTGTTGCTCTCATGCCACATAACTCCTTTATGTTTAATTCTCAAAATAATCCCCTCAAGGATTTTACACTTTAAAGGAATTTAAAGCGTTTGTCAAGTATCAATCACAAAAAAACTGTGATAGAATCACAGTCGCCATGGAGAATTTTAGCATAAACTTTTTGATAAAAGAAACCAAAAAAAAATTAAATTCGGAAATTTTTATAAACAAATTGAAACTTAAAAAGGAATTTCTTGTTTTAATTACCCAGAACACCAACATATTCTTTCCGCTTATTCCGCAATCCCCTCCATACTTCCTATCCAGCAAAAAACCGATCGGCAATGATATTAAAAACCATGAGGTAAACATTTTCAGAAAGTATTTTGAAAACTCAATTCTTCTAAACATTGAGAAACCATTTTTTGAGAGAATAATACTGTTTAAATTTAAAAAAACAATGATCTGGGGGGAAGAAAAAAATTTTTACCTTATAATCAACTGCGCAACCAAGCCTATCAAATGGTACATTACAGACGAAAACAAAAAGATAATCTTTTCAAAAAACGACATAGAGGCTGTGGCAGGCACCGAAGTTAACCTTCCTGAAAGCAATAAAGAAGAGCCTTTAATTGAAAAAATGATAAAATCCGCAAACCTCTCGCCGAAAGAGTTTGCAAAAAGATTCAAAGGTTTCTCAACAAACTATGCAAGAGAGTTCATCCATAGTGAAAATAAAAAAGCGTTCTGGGAAAAGATTGTAAACTGCAAGTTAGAAGGTGGCTTTCATTACAAAAAGGATTGCTATCCATTAAAAATGAGCACACTTGAGCCTGCTATCAGCACTTTTCCATCCTTTAACCAATGTGTTGAAGAAAGGTTTTTCGAACTGTTAAACAAAAACAAATTTTTATCCCTCAAATTAAAACTTGAAAAGAAATTCAAAAAAGAGATCGAAAAAAAAGAGAAACTTATAAAAAAGATGTACCTTGAATTAAAGGATGCGGAAAAATCAGAAAAACTTATTCAAAAAGCCCAGGTACTATCTTCAAACTTCCATAAAATAAAAAGAGGAATAAAGAGGGTAAAATTATTTGACTTTTTTGAAAATAAAGAGGTGGAGATCGAATTGAACCCGGATTTATCCCCTCAGGAAAACATAAGCAGGCTGTACAGAAAGGCAACCAGATTGAAGAGGAAACTCCCCATTGTAAAAAAGAGGATAGAGGAGTTAAATGGAGAGATAAATCACCTGAAAGACAATCTATTTCTTATTGAAAATGCGGAATCAATTGAGGTGCTTGAAGAGTTTGAAGAAAAGAGCGCAAAAAAAGGCAAATCTGTAAAAACCCATTTTTCAGGTATAGAAAAGATTAAAATAGATAATGACTTTTTCGTGTATGTTGGCAAAAACTCAAAGGCAAACCACATTCTATACACACGGAAACTCTCAAAAAACGACTTATGGTTTCACGCAAAAGACATCCCGGGAAGCCATGTTGTTTTGAAAAACCCAGGGAATGCAAAGATTGAAGAAATACCTGATGAAGTAATTGAGAAAGCAGCCTCGATTGCAGCATACTATTCGAAAGGAAGAAACAACACATCAGTTGAAGTCCAGTACACCACAAAAGACAATCTTTACTCATCAAAAGGCAAAGGAGAGGGGTTTGTGCTTTTAAGGGATTTTAAAACAATTTTTGTAAAACCCGGGATAAAGGGAGAGGTTATTGATTAAAAAAATTTTTAAAGGAAATTTTTTATTGAAAAAAATTAGATATGCACTATGTTATAACTGGGAAAAAAATTTTAAATAGAGGTGAAGAGATGAGTGAAAGAGTGATACTAACTATAATGGATGGATTTGGATTATCAGAGCAGGAGTATGGAAACGCAGTAAAGGCTGCTAAAACTTCCAGCCTTTTCAAACTTTTCACAACCTATCCCTTTTCAAAGTTAAAGGCATCGGGGCTTGCTGTCGGGCTTCCCGAGGGTCAGATGGGAAACTCTGAAGTGGGACATTTAAACATAGGAGCCGGAAGGGTTGTTTATCAGGACATAACAAGGATAAACAGGGCAATAGAAGACGGAAGCTTCTTTAAAAACCCTGTTTTGAAAGAGGCATTTACAAAATCAAAGGAGAATGGAAAAAGAATCCACCTTTTCGGGCTTGTTTCAGACGGAGGGGTGCACTCACACATTGATCACCTAAAGGCACTTGTTCAGATGGGAAGGGAAACAGGGCAGGAAAACATTGTTATCCACTGCTTTACAGACGGAAGGGATACCCCGCCTGACAGCGGGATAGATTATATTGAAGATGTGGAAAAATTCCTTGAAAGAATGGGATTTGGAATTATCGGCACAGTTTCTGGAAGGTACTATGCTATGGACAGAGATAAAAGGTGGGAAAGGATAAAACTTGCTTATAACTCCATAGTTTACGGAGATGCTCCCGAGTTTGAAAAAGCAAGCATGGGGATAAAAGAGGCTTACAAAAAGGGAGAGACAGACGAATTTATAAAACCCTTCAAAATCAAAGGATACAGGCCTGTTGAAGACGGGGATGCTGTAATATTCTTCAACTTCAGGGCAGACAGGGTAAGGCAGATATGCCACGCATTCTTAGACAGAGACTTTCAACACTTTGAAATTAGAAGGATAGAGTTTTCAGATTTTGCAACATTCACAGAGTACGAAGAGGGGCTACCGGTTAAAATAGCCTTCCCGCCTGAAAGGCTTGTAAACATATTTGGAGAGGTAATCTCAAAAAAGGGATTGAAACAGTTGAGGATAGCGGAAACCGAAAAGTATGCCCATGTAACCTTTTTTTTCAACGGCGGAGAGGAGAAAAAATTTGAAGGGGAAGACAGAATTTTAGTGCCCTCTCCAAAGGTTGCAACATACGACTTAAAGCCTGAGATGAGCGCCTTTGAGGTTACAGAAAAAGTGGTTGAAGCAATTGAAAGCAATAAATATCAGGTAATAATCCTGAACTTTGCAAACTGCGATATGGTGGGACACACCGGTGTGTTTGAGGCTGCAAAAAAGGCTGTTGAGACGGTTGACAGATGCGTTGGAAAGGTTGCAGAAGCCTCATTGAAAAACAACTGGCACATGCTTCTCACCGCAGACCATGGAAATGCCGAGAAAATGTATGACGAAGAGGGAAACCCTTTCACCGCACACACAACTAACCCTGTGCCATTTTGCTTAATATCCGAAAAACACAAAGGCAAAAGGGTTAAAAACGGGGCTTTAAAAGACCTTGCCCCAACAATGCTTGAAATACTGGGCATTGAAAAACCGGAGGAGATGACAGGGCAAAGCCTTATTAAGGCTTAAACACACAGGGAAGAAACAACAACTTATCAAGGCCATTCCCCCCTATAACAATCCCTGTTATTGGGGTATTTGAATACGCAACAACCCTGTTTTGCAATGAAAAATCCATATCCCCGAAAAGCTCTTTCAAGGTAAATGCCACCCTTGAATGGGGGTTAATTTCAAGGCTTTTTTGAACCTGCAAACCATTGTTTGAGTATAGATTCAAGGTAACATTTGCAATAGTATCAGAGATGTTGGAAATGGCTATGCCGTGCCAGTTAAGATTGAGGAAATCCCCTGTCGGAAGGTTGAAAACAGCAATTTTTCCGCTTTTCCCGTTGAGGAGAAACTCTGCAAACCCTCCATCATTGGAGACAAACACCTGCCTCACAAAGAGACTGTTCGAAACCTCAACAAACCCGCAATCGGGAGAAAGCTCAGAAAACAGTTGGTTTATACCAACAACCCTTTGAGAGTTGGCTTTTACCTTCACCTCATACCTATCAACAACCTTTTGAGAGTTTGAATAAAGTGTCAGGTATCCTATTAAATCTTCATCAGAGGCATTGTCAAAAACAAGCAAATTGCGCCAGGTATTAAACTCATTGGCAATGTGGGGTACTAAAACAATGCTGGTCCGGGAATCCGAAACAGCGTTTGTGTATAGCAAAGATTTATTACCCTCACCTGAAATTGCTATCCCATTCACAGGCTTTTCAGCCACCATTTTGACCCTTGCAATCTCCTCAAACTGAACTTCTGGAAAAAGATTTTTCAATAAAAACGCCCTTCTCTCATCTGGCTTTAATTCAACCTCACCCCTTCCGATCTCATCTCCGTTTTTTGAATACCCATAAAATAAAACCCTGTTTTTAAAAGAGGTGGCATTCTGAACTGCAAGGCCTTTCCATGTGATTTTTTCAGAAAGGTAAACCGGATAGAGGAAGTTTAAAGTATCTGAGGTTGAATTCAAGAGATTGAACTGCGCCACCCCACCCTCACTCTTTGATACAAAAAACTCCGATGGAAAAACCATTCTATCGCACTTTACAAACCCACAATTTCCATTCAACAAAACGGTTTTTCTCTCAAAAGGGGAAAGCATTATATCCCTTGTTTTAATCCCATCCTCGCAAACAGTGTGTAAAACGGCAGTCTGGTTAAATTCATCTGAATTATCAAGCACAAGATAGGTTTCCCAGTAGTCCCCGCTATCAATGTGGGGAATTGAAAACATAAGAGAACTTCCTTCTAAAACAGAAACATTGAGGGGTATATCAAGGCTACTATCCCCAACATAAACCTTCATCATCAAATTGTAATTCCCGCTTTCAACACCATTGGTATTCCAGAATGCAAGGATACCATCTCTAACCATACCCTCTTTCAAATCGGAAACAGGCATCCAGTTATCCCCGTTTTCCGGCTTGAAAAATAGTTGATAGCCTCTGTATGGCACAAAGTTGGTCTCCCCGTTGTACTGAAAAGAGGTACCACAAACAGGAACAACAGAGTTTGAAAAGCATTCATTTAATCTATCAAGCCTTCCCTCAACAATCAAAGAGGATTTATAACAAACAGGCAAAGATTGATACAATGTATTGGAAAGAAGAATAATGCTCTCTCCGTCCGCAATTATATCCCCCCTCTCAATTGAGGAGTTGAAAAAGACCATAACAGAATTGTCGGATGTAACAACATGGGAATTTAAGAGAGAATCCACCATAATTCCATTTATGCTGGATTTTGAAAACAAATAACCCCCTGTTCCGTCAATAATGCTATTTACAATTGAAAACTCTTCCCCCTCCATAGCCCCGAATTCACCGAAAACAGAGTTTGCAATATTCACTTTCTTTGCACCGTCCTGATAAATGTTAAATGCCCCAGTGCTTACATTGTAAAATTCAAGGTGAAATTTGTTTGAAGGAAGGGTATAGTGCTCAAAATGACTGTTGTTAACAATACCGCTCAAACTCCACTCTTTATCCGAATCACAACTGATTGCAACCCCCCTTAAAGTGGAATCCCTTATAATCACACTTGCTCCCTTTGAAACCATTATCCCCCACAAAAGACCTGAACAATTTGAAATATTCAAGGTAAAGTCAACCCCGCTAACATAGGGTAAAAGGCCTGAAATTGTATAAGAGGACACATAGTTTCCATCTGGAAAGGTTAAATCAGCATTACTCCCTTCTCCATACACAGTCCAGACAAGGTTATAGCCTGATTGAGAATCTTTAAGGTATAAAGAAGACGAATCTTCAATAACCCATTCAACCCCCGAAATACCTTGAACATCTGCAAAAGCACTATCGTAAAGCCCAATAGTTACCCCATCAGCAAAGGTGCAACCTCTCACAATAAAGGAGGAAGAATCAAGAAAACCTGCTGCAATAACAAATCCCCCCGAATAAACCTCAACCCCCTCAAAATCCACTCTCCCATTGTTGAAAACAGCAAGGGTTTTGCTGTAAACATAATCGGAAAGAAACCTTAATGTTGAATTTCTGATATTCAATCTGCCGTCATTTAAAACAAATATATTGCCTTTAACTGTAAAATCACAACCATCAATGTTCAATTTGCCATTGTTTATCACATAAACATCCCCGTTTACAACCGTATCGTTAGCAATATTCAAAACCTCATTGGAATCTGAATACCCAACCACAAGGTCATTTTCTGAAACCTTGACTGCAAAAGTGCTAAAAAAACTTTTTTTATTTAGTAATTGCGATGGAAAACAAAGTTCTTCACCCTTTGATTTAACCTCAAACCCTTTCTTAACCATTTCAGTTGAACTATAAGTTTTTAAAACCCTGTTGTACCTTGAGATTGCAGTTTTCAGATCTCCGGAAAAGCCATTGAATTGAAGGGAAAGAAAAAACAAGACCAAAAGGATTAAAAATCTCATAAATTACCTTTACAAAGAGTTGTTTCTTATTTTATACCACATATAAAAGGATTTGACAAAAAACCCAATAGACTTATAATCTCTGTTATGAAAAGAGAGGGTTATACTCTAATTGAACTTGTAATTGTTATTGTAATACTTTCAATTATTGGGTTTATTGTAGTCCCCAAATTTACAGGACATTCAGAATCAATCCTTGGAAGGGACAAAGCAAAATTAACCTCATACCTTATGTATGCCCAGGAATTATCAATGACAAGGGGAGAGAGGTACGGATTATGCTTCAACACCTCTGCAAAAACATTCTCGGTAAATAAGACAGACTGCTCGTCTTCTAACATAATAAAATCACCTGAAACAAGGACAGAGGACTTAATAGTTCAACTTGATTCAAGCATATCAATATCACCGTCGGGAACAACATCCGTTTTCTTTTCCACAAAAGGGCAACCTGACCCGGATGGCATCACAATAACATTGACATACAACTCTCAAACAAAAACAATAAAGGTAGAACCAAAAACGGGGTTTATCTATGAGCAATAGAGGATTTACTTTAATGGAAACAATAATATCCATAATAATAATCGCAATAGCAATAGTGGGAATACTGTCCGTAATCTACAATGTAACCCAGAAGGGGATAAACCCGGTTATTGAAATGAAAGCAACAGAGTTGGGTCAGGCAATGCTTGATGAGATTATTTTAAAAAGATGGGACGAAGATACCCCCCTGGGAGGGGGACACATAGATGTTTCCCTTGCAAACATAGGAACGGAAACAGGGGAAAACTCAAGGGAAGACTTTGACGATGTGGACGATTACAACGGTTATTCGGACGGAACCAACAGCGAGCCATTAAAGGATGAAGCGGGAAATGTTTTAACAGGTTTCAACGGTTATTCAAGGAGTGTAACGGTGGAATTTTCAAAACCCAACGGAGCGCCATCGGGGATTGATGTAAAGAATTACAAAAAGATCACAGTAAAGGTAACCACTCCAACAGGAGAGGAGATAGACTTTGTTGCGTACAAAACAAACATTTAAAGGCTTCACATTGATCGAACTCATAATTGTAATAATCCTGATAGGCATAGTTGCAGGGGTACTTTACCCTGTGATTATTTACGGAGTCAAGTCATCAAAGCAATACTCCGAGGCAAAGGAAATAAGCGTAAGGGCAAGGCTTGCGGTTGAGAGGATTTCAAGGGATCTAAGGTATGCCATACCAAACTCAATAAGAACACACAGCATAAACACCTCAAACGACAGTATTGAGTTTGGAGACAGTAAATTTCAATCACATTATTCAACCATAGACGGAGTATCCTCACCCTATACATTAAACGATGACACAGGCTTGACCGTGCCTGATGCAAACTACATATCCGTGTACAACACCTCTCCAGACAACTTTTACTCTTACCCAAGCTCCCCATCGGTCTTTGATGTTGTTTCTGTTTCCGGAAATCAGGTTCAATTCAATGCAAATGAAAAACCATACTCTCCAAACCAAAGATACTCCCTTTTTGACACCTGCGCCTGCTACTCTCTTGATACTGACGGGAAAATATACCGTTACAGCGGGTACAACCCGGGGCAGGACTTCCAAACAGATGCAACGGAGAAGAACATACTCATAGACAATGTTCAATCAGTTGAATTCAAATACTACCCAGGCAACCTTTCAAATGCAGCAATGGTATCAATAACCTTAACCGTTAAGGTGGGGGATTCCCAAATAACATACCATCAGGAGGTACACATAAGAAATGTTCCGTAAAGAAAGAGGAGTATCGGTAATCACAGCAATATTCATAATAACAATTATTGCAATAATCGGAGTCATTCTTGCAGTTAGGGCAATAACACAGGCTGAAGAAACGGGAAACGAATACCTGTCCACACAGGCTCTTTACTATGCTGAATCAGGTGCATACTGTGCAATGATGGACATATACGCAAACAACTCATTAACCCAATCAAACTATGATTTTGGAAACGGAAGGGCAACAATAACCGTCTCCCAAAATGGAAACTTGTGGATAATAACAAGCGAAGGCACCTGCGGAAACACAGCAACTTCCAAATATGCAAAAAGAAAACTAAGGGTAATATACAGGCATTAGAAATATCTTTAAAAAAAATAATGGCTAAAATTTGATAGAATGGGTAATAAATTGTATGGAGGAGTTATGGATAAGCATATTGAGAATATTCAGAAATCAATAAGGAATAAGAATATTGATGGGTGGCTTTTTTGCGATTTTCACCACAGGGATTTGATGGCTTACAAGATATTGAAACTGCCAATAACCTTTACTTCAAGAAGGTGGTTTTACTTTATCCCTGCACAGGGAGAGCCTCAAAAACTTGTATCAAGGGTTGAATCAACAAAGCTTGACCCTTTACCGGGGAAAAAGAATGTTTACCTTTCATGGAGGGAATTGCACGGCGAATTGAAAGAGATTTTAAAAGGGTACAAGAAGGTTGCAATGCAATATTCCCCTATGAACAATATCCCCTATGTATCTGTTGTTGACGGAGGAACAATTGAATTGATCCGCTCAACAGGGGTTGAGGTTGTGTCCTCTGCCGACCTTGTTCAGGAGTTTGAGGCAATTATTGACGAAGAGGGATATAAGAGCCATGTTGAGGCTGGAAAAATTATTCAGGATATAAAAAACAGGGCTTTTAGAAAGATCAGAGAGGCAATTGACAATGGGGAGAAACTTTCAGAGTACGAGCTTCAGCAATGGATTGTCTCTGAATTCAAGAAAAATAATTTAACCTGTATGGATGAACATCCGATTGTGGGCATCAATGAGCACCAGTCAGACCCGCATTTTTGCCCCACGGGGGAAAACCCCTATTATTTCAAGGAGGGGGACAGGGTTTTGATTGACCTATGGGCAAAACTGAATAAGCCCGGTGCCATATTTTATGATATTACCTGGTGCGGGTATGTGGGAAAAAATCCGCCTGAAGATTATATCAGGGTTTTTCAGATCGTTATGGATGCAAGGGATGCCGCTTTAAACTTTGTTAAGGAAAGGTTTGAAAAGGGTGAAAAGGTTTACGGATACGAGGTTGACGATGTTTGCAGAAAGGTTATTATTGATGCAGGGTATGGAGAGTACTTTATTCACAGGACAGGGCATTCAATAGGAGAAGAGGTGCATGGAAACGGGGTTAATATAGACAATCTTGAAACAAAAGACGAGAGGGAACTTGTGCCGGGGATCTGCTTTTCAATTGAGCCGGGGATATACATTCCCGGTAAGGTGGGTGTAAGAAGCGAGATAGATGTGTTTATTAAACTCAATGGAGAGGTTGTTGTTGCGGGGGATATTCAGAGGGAGTTGATCCTCATATAAAACTTGATTTTTAGGCTTTTCATTCTTAAAATACAATAGACTATTTTTTGGAGGAGGAGATAATGAGTGAGATTTTAGCAAAAGTAAAGGAAATTATTGTAAACCAGTTAGACGGTGTTTCGGAAGACCAGATCACAGAGAATTCAAACTTTATTGACGATTTGGGGGCTGATTCCCTTGATATCTATGAGTTAATTATGGCTTTTGAAGATGAATTCGGCATTGAAATACCCGATAAAGAAGCAGAAAAAATAAAAACTGTCGGGGATGCTGTAAAGTACATTGAAGAGCATGTGAAATAATTTTAAATATGAAAAAAAGGGTTGTTGTCACAGGGATTGGCTTTGTAACTCCACTTGGAACAGGGAGTTACGAGATATACGGAAGATTTTTAAAAGGTGAAAACGGGGTCAGAAAGATAACAAGGTTTGATACAGAGGGTTTTTCAAGCAAAATTGCAGGAGAGGTTGACTTTGACGAAGAGGCCTTTATCCCCAAAAAAGAAGCAAGGAAGATGGATAATTTCATCAAGTATGCAATTGCTGCAAGCGAGATTGCGATAGAAGATTCAAAGTTAAAGATTGAGGAAACAAATGCAGATAAAATTGGAGTTCTGGTTGGTTCAGGAATTGGTGGCTTAAATTACATAGAGCAGCAGTATAAAACATTACTTGAGAGGGGCCCGAGAAGGGTATCCCCGTTTTTCATTCCATCAGTCATAATAAACCTTGCATCGGGGGCAGTTTCAATAAGGCTTGGGGCAAAGGGGCCAAATTCCTCTGTTGTAACAGCCTGCGCAACCGGAACAAACTCAATCGGAGATGCCTTTAAGATAATTCAAAGGGGAGATGCAATTGCGATGATAGCAGGGGGATGCGAGGCTGCAATTACCCCCCTTGCTGTTGCAGGGTTTTCCCAGATGAAGGCACTTTCAACGAGAAATGACGAACCGGAAAAGGCTTCAAGGCCATTTGATAAGGATAGAGACGGCTTTGTTATTGGAGAGGGTGCCGGAGTTCTGATTCTTGAAGAACTTGAACACGCCTTAAACAGAGGGGCGAAGATATACGCAGAGATTGTGGGGTACGGAATGAGCGGAGATGCTTACCACATAACAGCACCTGCTGAGGATGGAGACGGTGCAAGAAGGGCAATGGAGGCTGCAATAAGGGATGCAGGGATAACCCCTGATATGGTTGATTATATCAATGCCCATGGCACATCCACCTATTACAACGACAAGATTGAGACAAAGGCAATAAAAGACCTTTTCAAAGAGCATGCCTATAAGCTGAAGATTAACTCAACAAAATCAATGACAGGGCACCTTTTAGGGGGAGCAGGTGGGCTTGAAGCGGGTATCCTTGCATTAACCCTTTACACAGGGAAGGCACATCCAACAAGAAACCTTGAAAACAAAGACCCTGAATGCGACCTTGATTACCTTTCAGGTGGTGCAGAAGAGATAAACCCTGATTACGGAATGTCAAACTCATTCGGGTTTGGAGGGACAAACGCCACCCTTTTAATGAAGAGTTTTAAAGGATAAATAAGGCCCCTTCCAGGGGCTTTTTTTATTTAACTAAACTTTCTCTTTTATGCACAACTATATTTTTTTCTATAAATTATGTAACAATGTAACTTTTTTTAAAAAACAAAACTCAAAAAAGTGTACAATTTAATAAAATTTTATTTGACTTTTTTAATAATTAAAATTATAATTACTAAGATTTTTTGGAGGGCAAGATGCCAATATACGATTACAGGTGTGAAAATTGCGGATATGAAAATTCATTTCTTCAAAAAATGAATGAACAGCCATTCACCAAATGCCCAAAATGTGGTGGAAAGTTTAAGAGGCTTGTAAGTGCACCTGCTATTAAATTTAAGGGAAGTGGATTTTACATAACTGATTATAAAAACAATTCCTCTTCATCTTCGTCTAAGAGAAATGGAGAGGGGAAAGAAAAAGCCCAAAAAAGCCTACCAGATAAAGGCTCACCAAATAAAGACACCCTCGCATCTTAGGCTTACCTGAGGTGACCAGCCGAAAAGAGACCCCGACGATGTATCGGGGTTTCCTTCCTTTAGATTTATTACACAAACACCTTAAATGCCACAATAACACAATAAAGGCCATATATAATTCCCTTTTTTTAAACCAAAAGCAAAAATTATGTTAAATTATTTGTTGGGAGGTAGTATGGAAAAAGAAGCAAAAACCCCGATTGAAAAGAGAATATTTACCAATAGAAACCTTAAATTAAGAAATATAAATGCAATCGGTTTTGATCTTGATTATACCCTTGCAGGTTACCGCTCCCCTGATATTGAGATTCTCACATTCGAAAAATCGCTGGAAAAACTTGTAAAAGAAAAACATTTCCCAAAAGATATTCTCAAGTTTGAATACATGGAAAATTTTGCAATTAGAGGACTTATTTTTGACATCAAATACGGGAATATTTTGAAAACAAATAAATTTCGCTATGTAAAAAGGGTTTACCATGGGTTTCAGAAGTATTCAAAGAAAGAAAGAAGGAACCTTTATTCAAACAGAAAGCTTGACCTTTCATCCGAGAATTACAGGGCTGTTGACACCCTTTTTGAGATACCTGAAACTTACCTTTTTGCAAAATTGATTGATTTTTTTGACAAATCTTCAGCAAAAAGCCAGTCATCGAGTTACAAATGGCTTTACGACGATATAAGATGGGCAGTTGACATGGTTCACAGAGACGGCACATTGAAAAACATTATAAGGAAACATCCTGAAAAGTATATCTCTAAAAATGAACTCCTGCCACTTGCATTGAATCACTTTGCAAAATCAGGAAGGAAATTGTTTATTGTAACAAACTCAGGGTACGAATACACAACCTTTGTGCTTGAATATCTGCTTGGAAAAAATTTCAGAGACTATTTTGAAATAATTATTTACAGTTCAAAAAAGCCAGAATTCTTTACAAAAAATTACGACTACAGGGTAATCTCTGATGGAAGATGCTTTGAGGCAGAAGGGGGAAATGTTCGCTTTCTTGAGAACAAACTGGGGGTTTATGGAGACAGTGTTTTATATGTGGGAGATCATATATTCGGGGATATGGTCAAAACCAAGCAGAGTTCTACCTGGAGAACCATGATGATAATTCCAGAACTTGAGCATGAACTTAAAACAAAGGTTACTGTAAAAAACGATTTAAAAAAACTCATAACCCTGTTTGAATTGAAGAATAGAACAAACAGAAAACTTGACATGATCATTGAAGAATTAAACAGATTAATAAAAGAAAAAGAGGAGGAGTTTGAAAACTTAAATCCTGAAAGCGTTAAGGAGATTGATACCAGAATCTCAAAACTAATAGAAAATGAAAACAGTTTGAATTCAAAATTGACCAGGGTGTTAACGGAAATAAAGGATATTGAAGAGAAAATTGACAGAGCCTACAACCCCTATTTTGGAGAGCTTTTCAAAGAACAGAATGAACTATCCCTTTTTGGTGATCAGGTTCTTGACTTTGCCTGCACCTACACCTCTGACCTGACAAACATACTCTATTATTCACCAACAGAGTACTTCCATACCCCGATTCAATTGATGCCTCATGATAAAGAACCGGAATTCCTGGATATTGAAGTTGGAGAGATAGGCGAAAATTGATATGCAGGGCATTTCCATTCTCTTTCTTACTTTAATGTTTGTAATTTCTCTACATTTTAGAAAAAGATCCGATACAAAAGAGGGATATTTTGTATCTTCGAGAAAACTTGGAAGCATCACCTTATCATTCACAATTGCAGCAACAACAATTGGTGGCTCTGCCATCGTGGTTTCGTTGAAACTGATAGAAAAATACGGAGTTACTGGAATTCTAATGGACATTGCAGGTGGAATAGGACTGATAATTCTCTCACTTACAATGGCAAAAAAGGTCAGGGAGACAGGCGCAATAACCCTCCCTTCTATTTTAAGAAAGAGTTTAGGAAAAAATGAATACAAAGTAATATCAATTGCACTTATAATTGCAGAAGTGTGCTGGATTGCACTTTCTTTTAAAGGAATTCAGATAATTGGCAGGTTTTCAAACTTTAACCTTGCAGTAATATCCATTCTAATACTGACTTACTCGCTGATAGGAGGGCAATGGGCCGTATCAAAAACTGATATAGTGCAATTTTTGTTTGTAGTTTTTGGGCTTATATTTTATATTTTAAATCCAGGAAAAAAGTTGGCTGTATGTTTGAAAACACCAGACCTGTCTCTTTTTTACCTTTCAACTTTAATGCTTTTGTCCCATATTATAGGGCCTGACATTTACTCAAAAATACTCTCAGCAAAAGATCCAAACACAGCAAAAAAGGGGGTTTTTTTAAGTGGTTTACTTAAAATTATTTTTTCCATATTGCTTATTCTTGCATTTAAAAACGGTT
>JALSOA010000089.1 GCA_026986725.1 Acidobacteriota bacterium | reverse complement strand
GCAGTTGTAAAATGTTCAATCGGTTGCTCCTCATTGCTCTCAAGATGGTTGGCAGGAGCGCAACCGATCAAAACCAGTAATAACAGAAACGAACCTAAAGAAAGAAACTTCTTCATAAATCCTCCCACGCATTTCTTTTAATCAGGGAAATTGTATGGTTAAAAATTTTCCACCTCCCAATAGTATTCAGATTGTTGTTTTAATTGTACAGAAAATGGTTTTCTAAATCAACATATTTTTATGAAAATATTTGACATATTTTTAAAAATCCAAATACCAGAAGTTAAATAATGTGACCCACAGCGGAAAAACAACCTCATTTTTTATCTTTCGATTATGAATGTAACAGGTCCATCATTTTCAATTAACACATTCATGTGGGATTTAAATTGACCTTCCTTTACATTAATGTTCAAGGTTTTTAAAGCATTAACCAATTTTTCAAAAAGGACTTTTGCTTCATCAGGGTTAAGGGAGTTGTCAAAAGATGGCCTTCTTCCCTTTTTAATTGAGGCTGCAAGGGTAAAGTTTGAAATAACAAGCAATTCCCCATTTATGTCTTTTAAAGACAGATTCATCTTCCCATTTGCATCTTCAAAAATTCGCAGATTAACTATTTTGTTTGCAATAAACATTATCTCCTGTTCAACATCTAAATGGTCATCTGACTTTTCAAATCCAGCAAGAAGCACTATTCCCTTCCCAATAGAGGAATAAATTGTGTTGTTTATAACCACAGAGGCTTTTTTTACTCTTTGAATGACTAACTTCATGGTTAACCTTATGTAAATATCATTCCAAGGTAAGCAACAACTTCGTTAAAATCTCCTGTGACCACACCTGAATTGGTGTATTCAATCACTTCTCCTTTGTTTGCACCATTCATTTTCCCGCATTTGACCGCAACATAAGCTGCATATATGCCACACATGGAGATATCATATCTGTTTACCAGTTCAAAGGCAAGGTCAACATTCAATTGTTCAAGAGCCTCAATAACCATTCCATCATACTTTGAAGCATAATCGGCAGGGACATAGTGGCTCATGTCTGAACTTGCAAGGTATAAAATATCAATGCCTGAAGTTTGCCTGAAAATATGGGACGAAAACTTATTTAAAATATCCCTGTCACCTGTGCCAATAGAAACAGGAACCATTTTTACCTCTGGATGCAACATTTTCAGGATCGGTAGTTGAACCTCAAGTGAATGTTCGTACATGTGTGCAAGGGAATCAAACCTGGCATGTTCAAATGCCTCAATCTTTTCACCTAATTCCATATCAACTTCAACAGGACCAAATGGGGTCTCCCACTTTTTATCGGGGGATATGGATATAGGATAACCAAGTCCCCTGTGGTTTGGGCAGAATATTATCACTGTGTTGGGTATGTTTATTGAACATAATGTTTTAAAGGCTGTTTTACCAGAATAAATATAGCCTGCGTGGGGAACTATGGCTGCATGTGCATTCCTCTTTTTCAGACACTTCACATTTTTAAAAAAGTTAATTATTTCGTTTTTGTTTGAGGGGTAGAAACTTCCTTTAAAAACAGCCTTTCTCACAGTTTCCCTCCCTTATTCAGACTTCAAACAAACCCCTTGCATACTCTTCAGGGTCAAAGGGTATTAGATCATCTTCTTTTTCGCCCACCCCAACAAAAGCAACAGGAACATTCAATTGTCTAACAATCGGTAAGATAATTCCGCCTTTTGCTGTCCCATCAAGTTTGGTCAGTATTATGTCAGTAATGCCCGTAATCTTTTGAAATTCTTTTGCCTGATTAAGTGCATTTTGACCATTTGTTGCATCCAGCACAAGAACAACCCTTTGAGGTGCATCAGTAATTACTTTTGATATCACTCTTTTCATTTTCTCAAGTTGTTTCATCAAATTCTCTTTTGTATGGAGCCTTCCTGCCGTGTCAATTATGGCAACATCAATTCCTCTCGACACCGCTGCTTTCACAGTGTCAAAAGCAACAGCAGATGGATCCGAACCTTCTTTGTGTTTCACCAGATCACAATTGACTTTTTTTGCCCAGATCTCAAGTTGCTCTATTGCGGCAGCCCTGAATGTATCCGCAGCACCAAGAATAACAGTTTTTCCCATTTTAATGTATTTTTTAGCAAGTTTTCCTATTGTTGTTGTCTTTCCGACTCCGTTAACTCCCACAACCAGTACAACAAGTGGTTTTCTGTTGTCCTCAAGCAAATGGCTTCGCTCCGACACGGACAGCATGTCAACGACCTGACCTTTTAAAGCATTTAAAACCGCTTGAAGATCCTTTAACTGCCTTCTTGACACTTTCTCAACAATCGACTCAATTAACTCCTCTGTTGCTTCAACTCCAACATCAGCCTCCAATAAAACCTCTTCCAGCACTTCTTCTATTGAATCATCAATTTCCTTTTCCCCGAGTAAAGCAGTTGCAAGTCCCTCCGCTATTCTGTTTTGAGTTTTTTTTAACCCTTTTTTAAATTTATCCAGAAAACCCATTTAAAAAAATTCCTCCTCAACCTGTTCAATTATGTCTTCAGCGTGAAGCCTTGCATATCCTTTAAATGCAGTCCCCTCAAAGATTATCAAGAGAACAAGATTCTCTTTCAGCCTTTTCGTGAAAGCAGAGTATCTGTCATTGTAAAAAAACATCTCTTCAGGGTTTTTTGAGTTTATTGTTTTTGCCATGGTATGTACAATGTGGGCAGAAAAAAGCCTTACATCATCGTCTGAAATGCTGTCTTTGTTGAAAGAATAAAGTATTATTTCACCTTCATCATCAACAAGTGAAACAGCAATTGCATTTTTGATCTTTTTTAAAAAATAATCGAACCTATCCTGAATTTTCATTTTTCACCCCTAATTTTCTTCTAAATTTATAAGTTTTTTTAACTTTTCCATTTCAGCCCTTACCTCCTCAGATGGATAAAGAAGTGATAATTTTGCAAGAATTCTCTTTGCTTCATCATAGTTGTTTAGCATATAATTTGCCTTTGCCTCAAGAAGTAACAGAACTTCATTGTTGGGAAATTGCTTTTCAGCCTTTTTTACTGCAGACAGGCAATCTGCATATCTGCCCCTTTTATAGTACAACTGAGCAAGGGGTATATACGCTCTGTAAAAATCTTTTTTTAACGATACTGCCTGCTCGAAGGCAACTATTGCCTCTTCATACTTTTTTTGCCTTTCCTTTAATAACCCGATGTTGAAATAAACGAAATAGGGGGTCGGATATGTTTTGTCTTTCAAAACTTTGCCATACTCCTGAAGTGCTTTATCGTAATCTCCAAGTTCCGTGTATATTGCACCGAGAGTATTGTGTATGTCAGTCAAGTCGGGGTTGAGTTCAAGAGCTTTATTAAGGGCATCTATTGCATCCTCGTATTCTCCCATAGCCGATAGTGCAAGACCGAGGGCATTCCAGTATTGAGCGTTTTTAGGCTCTTTTTTTATGGCACTTTGAAGAAAATTAACTGCCATTGAGTATTCTTTCTTTTTTAAAAGCAATACCCCCTTTTGATAATCAATGTAAGCCTCTCTATAATCCGGGTTTGATTCTTTCAATTGCCTGAGTGTCTCGGGTTTTTTTTCGGCACATGAAATGCTCAAAAGTATTAAACACCCAAAAATTATGAAAAGTATTTTCCTCATTTTTTATCTCCCTCATTTTCTTTTTTATTATTTATTTGCCTGCTGGCAATGTTATCCTGAGTCTTTTCCAGAACCTTTTTAAACTCTCCTTTATTAAAGGCCTCTATAAAAGCATAGACCACTCTTCTGTCGTACCTTATTCCAGCAAAATCCTTTATCCTGTCCCTTACGAACTCAGGCTCCATGGGCTCCTGATATGGTCTTTTTGTTGTCATTGCATCAAAGGTATCTGCAACGGCAATTATCCTTGCCAGGAAGGGTATTTGCTCACCTTTTAATCCATCAGGATAGCCTGAACCATCCCACTTTTCATGGTGATATTTAACCCCTTTGTTAATCTCCTTTAATTCTTTAATGGGAGCAAGAATATTGTAGCCAATTACAGGATGCTTCTTCATCTCTTCAAACTCTTCTGCAGTAAGTATTCCAGGCTTTCTCAAAATCTTATCATCAACACCAATCTTGCCTATGTCGTGCAACAGACCTGCAACTTTAACCCTTTCAAGTTCTATGGCATTAAGCCCTAAATATCTGCCGATTATAACAGAGTATTGGGTAACCCTGTCGGAATGTCCCCTTGTGTATTCGTCTTTTGCATCTATTGCTGCTGCTAAAGCAGAAATTGTGGAGATAAATAATCGTTTGTTGTATCTGATAAGGGCTTCAAGCCTTTTTATGTAATTTTCAATTTCTTCAACTGTAAAGTTTATCCTCCTTGCAAGGACGGTTATTTCGTTAGATCCGACAACATTTGCCCTTACCTTGAAATTTCTTTTTGAGATCTTTTCGGTGACATTAATAAGATCATTTATAGGCTCATGAAATGCATTCGAAAGAAATATGCTTAATATAGATGCAAAAATTATGGCAAGAATTCCAAAAGTAATTGTCTGGGTTTTCATTTTTTTTACATACATGTAGGCTATTTTTTCTGGTATGTATGTTATAACACTCATGTCAAAACCAGGTACAAAACTTGATGATGCAATTATTTTTTCCCCCTGAAATTGGTCAAAAACAAGCCCTCTTCCCGAAGGTAAATTTTTTACAGAAAATTTGTTCCCCACAAGGGTATTGTCTTTTGCCCCTATAATATTGCCTTTGTTATCAATGATTAAAAAGTTATACCCATAGGGCAATTTAACCTTTAAACTTGAAAAAACATTATCCATATTTACTGCCATCGCAATTACACCGTGACTATCATTTACATTTACCGGGTAAACAAAGAACAGATAATACTTAAAAAACCTGCTGAGGTAAACTGGTGGGGATTTTATCTCACTGTTTTCATGCAGACAATTTATTATGTAAAGATCAAGTTTGCGGTCAAGCTCCTTTTTAGTGTAGAAATCGGTATTTAAAGCAAAAGCACTGTCCCCATTTGAATCTTTGATCAAAATATAATCAATTTCCGGGGTCTTTTCAAGGAAATCAACGAGGGTTTTCCTCTGATCAAGAAGATTAATTATTTCAGGTAAACTCCTGTCAATTGAATTGAAGAGAATGGTTGTTTTGACAGATTCAACTTTGCTCTCCATTATTTCCAAAAACTTTTCTGTTTGTGTTGCAATTAAACTTGAAACTGTTGCATGAGTTTGTTCCTGATTTTTGAGAATGTTCTGCTCTGCAATTCTAATAAGAATAAAGTCCGAAATTATCAATGGAAAAACCGCAAGAAGAATTGAAATAAAAAGAAGCACTCTTTTTATTGAGAAGGTTAAAAAGAGTTTTTTCAAAAATCCTGATTTAAAAAAGGTTTCGAATTTCTTAAAATCAAATAAGTTTCCTTTACTTTTGTTCATTCCACAACACCCTGTAAATCTTTATGGGGTTTCCAATTCCCTTTAAATTCTTTTCTCCAAGATGTTCAACCTTAAACTTGTCCTTTATCAAATTATAGCAATTCTCACCAATGATTATCTCATCAGGACCGCACACAGATGATTCAAGCCTTGAGGCTATGTTAACGGTGTCTCCCAGAACCGTGTAATCCAGCCTTTTATAAGATCCCACATCCCCAGCAAATACTCTCCCTGAGTTTATGCCTATTTTAACCTTTAATCTGTAGCTGTTTTTATTAAAGTCACTTAACATCTTTTGCATATCAATGGCAGCCTTCACAGCCCTTTCAGCATGATCTTTCATCCTATTTGGTGCACCAAATACCCCCATAACGCAGTCGCCTATAAATTTATCGAGGGTTCCTTCATATTTAAAAACAATGTCTGTCATTTTTGAAAAAAAATCGTTTAACATTGCTGCAATCTCTGTAGGTGAGAGTTTTCTTGAAAGGGATGTAAAATCCACTATATCTGCAAAAAGTATGGTTGCCTCCGTTTCTTCCATGTTTAACAAACCTTCGGAAGTTTCCTCAATGAGTTTTGAAACAATGGAGGGGGAATGGTATCTTGAAAGCCTTTCCCGGATCTTCAATTGCTTTTTCATTTCATTGAACAACCTCACCTGTTCAATACCAATGGCTGCAAATGTTGCAAGTACAGATAAAACCTTTAAATCCTCCTGAGTGTAAAGTTTTTCTTTCATCAAAGCATCAAGGTATATAACCCCAATTGTTTTGTTTTTATCCCACATTGGAACGCATAAAGCAGAGCGTATTCCCTGTATCATTACGCTCTCTCTTCCGCTGAATCTTGGATCAACCATTGCATTTGTTGTGAGTATCCCCACCCTATCGTAGAAAGCCTTTCTCGTTATTGTTGAGGAAAACAATTTTTCCGGATCCTTTTCTCCTCTATCTTCGGTTTTTATACCGTATGGAACAAGGGTTTTCTCATTTTCATCAAAAAGAAGCAAGATTCCCCTTGAAAAGCTCAATCTTTCACCAATTATGTCAAGCAATTTACTGCAAATAGCCTTTAGGTCAGTCTCATAGATCAAAAGTTTGCCTATCTCAGCAAAAACATCTATAAGGTCTTTTTTTGAGTGTGTTAGTTCATCTATGTCTTTTACAAATGAACTATCATCAAAAACCTTTTCTGCTTCTTCTTTTTCAATTTTTATTTTAAGAATGAAAGGACCAATTGCAAGTTTTGTTTCCTTTCCAAGCTTTAATTCATCAATCTTTACTCCATTGTGGTATATACCGTTTTTGCTTTCAAGATCCTTAATGTAAAATTCCCCGTCCTTTTTTTCAATAATTGCATGTCTTCTTGATACATCAGGAGAGGTAAGTACAAGATCACAATCGTGGCTTCTTCCAATCAAAACCCTGTGGTCTGCAAACTCTTTAACCTCAATTGTTATGCCGTTGTCCATCTCTATTTGTATCATCTTGATTTATAGTTTACCACATTTAAATATGTTTTACACAAGTGCTTTGCCAAACCTTTTCTCCCACTTTTTAGAGTTTTTAAACTCAACTTTTCCAGAATATACACACTCTTTTGCAATATTCCTGGCAGATTCAAGCAATTGAGAATCCACAAAAATATCGGCAATTCTAAAATCCGGCAATCCTGATTGTTTTGTGCCAAGAAACTCACCAGGCCCCCTTATTTTCAGATCCTGCTCTGCAATCCTAAATCCATCTGTTGTTTTGGCCATAATCTTAATCCTTTTGTATGAGTTTTCCCCTAACCTTTCAACAATTAAAAAGCAATAAGCCTGCTCGTTGCCCCTTCCTATCCTGCCCCTTAATTGATGCAGTTGAGATAAACCAAATCTTTCAGCGTTTTCTATAACCATTATATTTGCGTTTGGAACATCAACGCCAACTTCTATAACTGTGGTTGAAAAAAGAACATCAATCTCTCCATTTTTAAACCTTTCCATGGTTTTTTCTTTTTCATCTGCCTTCATTTTACCGTGAATCATGGCTGTTTTGAGGTCTTTGAAGAAGGTGGATGAGAGATCTCTGAATTTTTCCGTTGCAGAAGATAATTCAAGTGAATTTGAAGGGTCAATAAGCGGATAGACAAAGTAACTCTGTACCCCTCTTAGTGTTGCCATTTTGTGAACGAATTGATAGACCTCGTAATCGTTTTCTCTTTTTTTTATTATGGTTTTTACCTCTTTCCTTCCAGGAGGTCTGGAGCGAATTGCATCGTAATCATAATGGCCGTAAAGTGTCATGGCAAGCGTTCTTGGAATTGGAGTTGCCGTTAAGGAGAGAATATGCGGGTTGTTACCCTTTTTAACGATGGCCTGCCTTTGCTCAACTCCAAATCTATGTTGTTCATCAATTATAACAAATTGAAGGTTGTTGAATTTTACCTCAGGTTGTATAAGTGCATGGGTTCCAACGATGAATTTTATTAAGCCACTTTCAAGCCCGGTATATATTTTTGCCTTTTCCCTTTGAGGAGTACTCCCGGTCAGTAAAAAGACTGGTACGCCAACTTTTTGCATTATAGTGTTAATGGTACTAAAGTGCTGTCTGGCAAGTATTTCTGTTGGAGCAATTAGAGCAACCTGATATCCTTTTTTTAACAATGGATAGGCTGCAAGAATGGATACAACCGTTTTCCCTGAACCTACATCGCCCTGTATTAGCCTGACAAGCCGCTCCCCTTTTTTATAGACATCAAAAATGCCCTTTAATACCCTTTCCTGTTCTTCAGTTAATTTAAACGGAAGTATGGAAACCATTTCCATAAATGTTTTTGTATCGATAAAAATTGCCTCCTTCTTTACACTATCTTCCCTTTTGTGAAGGGCAAAAGCCCCAAGAAAAAACTCAAAAAATTCGTCAAAAATCAAAGCCTTTAAATATGGGGATTCCCTTTTTTCAATCTCTTTTATCTCTTGTGAAGATTGTGGAAAGTGAATTTTTCTGAAGCATTCTATTTTGTCAGGGAAAGAAAACCTTTCTCTGATATGTTCGGGGAAGGAAAAATCAACCATAACAACATTCGAAATAATATGCGCTATCAGTTTCTGAATAAAAGTGTTTGAAATTCCCCTGATCTGGGGATATACAGGCTCAATTGATTGTTTAAAATCAAGCATTGAGATGGGGTCAAGCACCTTGATCACAGGTTGAACCATGGTAAATTCACCGTCTCTCCAGTCTGGTTTTCCAAAAACGATCAATTCGTTACCAGTTTTTAACATTGGCATAAGGTAAGGCTGATTAAACCAGATAAGTTTAATGTTTCCTGTATCATCAGAAGCAATTGCCTCAACAAGAGGCCAGCCTCTTTTAAAGCTTCTCTTCAGTCTTTTCGATTTTACAATTACCTTTAATGCAACTGGTTCACCTGTGGTTGTATCGCTTATTTTTTTAATTAATGAAAAATCATAATACTTTACAGGGAAAAAATACAGTATGTCTTCAACTGTTTTCAATCCTTTTGACTTTAACTTCTTGATGGTTGCCGTTCCAAGGCCCTTAAATTTTATTGCCTCAACAGGTGAACTTAAAAACATTTTTTAAAAAAGAATTGTTTTAATACCAAGAATAATAAGAACCAGACCACCAAACAGTTTGGAAAAACCATCGATTCTTACCTTTATCCTTTCAGCAAACTCAAGTGCTAAAAAAGAGACAAAGCCTGTTATAACACCTGCCAAAATGGACAGACCCCATATAGATTTTTTTATCAATGCAAAGGAAATCCCTACAGATAAGGCATCAATGCTTACTCCAGACGAAAAAAGTACAAGGGAGAATCCCCTTGTAAGGTCATTATTCTCAATGTTACTTTTACCATTAAAATCTTTTACTCCGTCCATTGCCATTTTAATTCCAAGAAAAACAAGAATCAATCCTGCAACAATCCCCGAGTAAGATTCCAAATTTAGGTGCCACACCTCTATTGAATAATAACCTATTAAAGGAAAAAGAAACTGAAACAATCCGAAATGGAAAAACAACCTGAATTTTTGCCTCCAGGACAGAGAACTGGATGAAATGGCAATGGATACCGATACTGCAAATGCATCCATAGACAGGGAAAAGGCAATAAACAAAGTCTCAATGGAAAACATCAATGATCCCTTGAGAAAACAAAAAATGCTATCTCTATTAAATACTCGTTGTTCGGTAACTTCTCTGCACTTTCAAGGGCTTTATCAAGGATAATCTTTGCTTTTTCCCTTGCACCATCAAGGCCATAAAGGGTTACAAATGTAAGTTTGTTTTGTTCCAGGTCTTTTCCTGCACTTTTCCCCAATCTTTCTCTATTTCCAATAACATCCAGGATGTCATCAGTAATCTGAAAAAGAAGTCCGATATTGTCCGCGTACTCTTTTACTTCCTCATAGTATGTGAATTCGTCATAAATCAACAGGGGAGTCAAAGCAGAAACCTGTATCATGGCTCCTGTTTTTGATCTATGCAACCTGAACAGAAAATCCTCATTAAACGGTTTATTCTCACTTATATCCATCACCTGCCCACCAATCATTCCGTAAATCCCCGCAGCAAAAGAAAGTGACTTGATAAAATTCAACTTCCCCTGTAAAAACCTTTCATCATCCGGCAACCTTGAGGCAATGTTAAAAGCCTCGGTTAACAGGGCATCACCTGCAAGAATTGCCATCGCCTCGCCAAAAGCCCTGTGATTGGATGGTTTTCCCCTTCTGAAATCATCATTATCCATTGCAGGAAGATCATCGTGAATAAGGGAGTATGTGTGGATCATTTCAATGGCAACGCAGGCCGGGATTATAGGGGATTCCTCATATTCAAGGGCATCACAAACAGACATGGCAAGGCAAGGACGAAACCTTTTCCCTCCAGCGAAAAAGGAGTACTTCATTGCATCAACGATTGACTCTGCTTCATTAAATGTTTCAGGAAACAATTTTTCAGCTTCTTTTTCAAATAAATATACCTTTTTATTTAAGTAATCAAAAAGGTGATCCATCTTCTTCGTCATCTAATATGTCTCCAGATGCGGATTCATCTTCTATTTCTTCAAGGTACCTCTGAAACTCAATTACCTTTCCCCTTGCGTCTTTCAATTCCTTATTCAATTCCCTTACAAGCCTGACACCCTCTTCAAAAAGTTTTAACGATTCTTCAAGTCCAAGATCAGGGCTTGAAAGCTTTTCAACTATTTCTTCAAGCCTTTTCATCTTTTCTTCAAATCTGGCCATTTTTACTCTCCTTTATGTCTGTAATGTTACATGTTAATTCTCCGTCCTTCATAAAAACCTCTATATTTTCACCTTTTGATAAACATTTAACCCCGGTTACAATATTCCCTCCGCTATCTTTAACTATAGCATATCCCCTTGATACGGTGTTTAAAGGGGAAAGGACATTTAATCTTTGTGAAATACCTTTGATCTCTTTTTCCTTTTCCCTTATTGAACCTGTAAGTTTTTCCTTAAATATTTTTAACAGATTTAAAAATGTGCCTTTTTCCCTTTCAAGTTTGTTTGTTATCAATCCAGCATTAAAACCGGCAGAGACAACTTTGTACCACATAATTTTATGCTCGGCAGATTTTATCCCATTTTGTTTTAAGGATATGGTAAGTTTAAAAAGATCCGCTTTTTTTTCATTAATTGTAGTTTCTATTGCCCGTCTTAAAGAGTGTTCAATTGAATTTACTTTTTGCTTTTTTGAATGATAATCGGAAAATAAAAAATCAGGGTGAAGTTTTAAATATAGACTATTTAATCCAGTCTTTTTTTCTTTCAAATTACTATCAATGGAGAGAACAATATCGTTTTTTAATTGGGCAATGGTCATTAACTTCTGGTTCAACAAAGAGTCCTCCAAATACAGAAGCCTGGACGAAAGAGAATGAAGTTTGACAATCTCAGGATTTTTAGCAAGCCACCTTTTTAGACTGGTTTCTAATGAATAAGATAATTTTTTAAAGTTTTGAAAGGTCTTTTTGTAATTTTCAGCAAAAAACTTGCCAGCGTCTGTCGGCGTTGCAAGCCTCAAGTCAGCAACTCTATCTGTGAACACAACATCCCTTTCATGTCCTACAGCAGATATTACAGGTTTTTTCGAATTGTATATAGCCCTTACAAGGGATTCATCGTAAAAACACATCAGATCTTCCTCGCTTCCCCCACCTCTTGTTATTACAATCACTTCAACCTCATCAATTTTATTTAATTTTTCAATCCCCTCTATAATGCTTGCTGGTGCTTCCTCTCCCTGCACCAGGGAGTGAAAAATTATTATCTTTAGATAGGGAACATCCTTTGCCATCTTTAAAAAGTCTTTTATCGCTGCACCATCCTTTGATGTTATAACACCGATCGTTTCAGGCAATACCGGAACCGGTCTTTTTCTATCAAAAAGCCCCTCTTTTTTCAATTTTTCCTCTAATTTCTTTAGTTTTATTGCGAAATCGCCCTCGCCAGCAGGTATAATCTGCCTGACTATAAAGGTGTAATTCCCGCGGGGCGGGTAAACATCTATTGAACCAAAAACCAAAACCTTCATTCCATTTTCTAATTTCCCTTTGAAAAATCGGTTGTTACCTGCAAAAAAGGCACAATTTATCAAAGAACCCTGATCCTTCAGGGAAAAGTAAGCGTGTTTACCAGGAGTAAAGGATTTTAAATCCGTTATCTCACCAAGAACCCATATCCGTTGAAGTTCAGGAATAAGAAGCCTTTTTTTGATAATTCCTGTAAGATCACTGACTGTAAGATAATTCCCAACTCTTTTTTTTACACTTTCAAACATACTCCACTTTCACCCTTTCATTCTTCAATACACAGTCAAACACATCATACCCAGATTCTTCTATTTCTTTTATAGTTTTATCCCTTTCTTTTTCGTCAACCATTATCAAAACAGTTCCCCCCTGTGCAGCACCACACATTCTAAACCCCCGTACTCCTTCCATTTGTGAAAGTATTGAAAAAAGACCTATGTCAGGTACAAGGGAAGGGAGCATGTGTTTTCTAATATAAAAATCCCTTTTTAACAGAGATGCAATCTTTTCAATATCTCCGTACTTTATTGCATTGAGCATCTGTTTTGAATTTTCATATATAAGTTCAAAGCCCTCTTTTATTGATGGATCCCCTTCAAAAAATCCTTTAAACAACTGCCAGTTAGGTTTCCCTGAAAAGTGTGATCTGCCTGTAAAAGCAAAAATTGTTTTATTTTTTAATAGGCTTATGCCTCTCAAGCGCTCCCTTTTGAAGCCCCACTGGTCAAATGAAAAAGAGTTTAACCCGCCGTAAAATGGCGCAAGGTAATCCTGATATCCGGCAGGAAATTGTATCGCAATGGTTTCTAACCTTCTGCATACTTCAACTGTTTTATTTATATTAAACTTATAATTAAACAAAACCTCCATAATTTTAAAAAGGGACACAAGTATTGAAGAAGAAACCCCAAGTGAAGAGCCTTCAGGAAAATCTGAATAAACGCTGATTTCAACTCCCTGTTTTAACCCTGTCTTTTCAAGAAATAGTGAAATAAGGGTTAACGATTTTTTTTTCGTGGGAACAAAATCTTCTTCAAAGGTATTAATATTTTTAACAACGCTCTTTCCAGATATTTTTTTTGCTGACAGATGAACACCTTTCGAAAGAGTGCAATTTATGGTTACAGGCTTATTAAAAAAAAGGTGTAAAGGAGGAATATCAAGGGTACCCCCTGCAAGGTCAACCCTTGCAGGAGAGAAAACCTTAACAGAATCCATAATCAGTTTGCTATGTGAAGAGCATCAAGTTTCTTTCTCGCAATATTTGCCTCTTTACTCATGGGAAACTTCTGAATCAACTCCTGCAATTGAACCGCACCCATTCCCGCTGCTCCCATTTCAAACAATGCAAGGCCCTTTTTCAACATTGCCGAAGCAAGCACATCCGATTGCGGAAAATCCTTTATTATCCTGTCAAAACTGTCAATTGCGTCTCTGTACTTTTCCTTTTCAAAATAACAAAGACCAAGCCAGTAATAAGCATTATCAACCTTTTCAGAATTGGGAAATCGTGCAATGTAATCCTTAAATTCAATAATGGCAATATCGTAATTACCATTCATATAGTCAGCATAAGCCTGAGAAAAAAGTGCATCCGGATTTGCAATATCAACACCAGCAATAGTGTTTTGTGTTTGAGAGTTAACGGGAGTTTTTGATTGTTGACCCTGAGTATTTTGCTCAAGAGAAGAAACCCTGCCAAGAAGGTAATTCAGTTTATCGTTTAACTCTTTTATCCTTTCAAGAATTGCAGAAATATTATCCTGAATCTCCTGTTGATTGGCAATCAAATCAGCATTTTCGTTGCTACCTGTACCTGAATTTAACTTTTTTTCCATTTCGTTTAATTTTTTCATCTGTTCACTTTGTTGATTTCTTATCTGCCATAATTGATCTTTTATGTCATTCAAATCCTGCATGTATTTTGTATTGTCAACGCAACCTGTTAGAAAAATTATTCCAACGATCAGAACACTCACCAATCTCTTCATTGCACACCTCTCAAATCACAATTATTTTTCAATAATAACAAAATGACATCTTCTGTTCTGTGCCCAGGCCCATTCGTTGTGTCCTTTAACCTTGGGGAACATTTCCCCATAACTTATTGTCTTTATTCTATCTGGCGAAATCCCAAGAGAAACGAGGTATCTTTTTACTGCATGGGCTCTCCTGTCTCCCAGGGCAAGGTTGTACTGCTCCGTACCCCTTTCATCACAATGCCCTTCCACAAGTATCTTAACTGTAGGGTGCTCCTTTAACCATTGTGCGTGTTTTCTTAAAACCTCTCTTGTTTTAGGAGTCAGTCTGGCTTTATCAAATTCAAAGTAAACATCCTCAAGGATATTCTCATTATTCAATTGATCAATTGACTTCGAAGAAAAATCATCTTTTTTTTCCGCCTGTTTAATGGTTTCATTGTTTATTTCAGTTGTTTCAAGGCTGTTGTTTTTATTTTGTTTTTGGACCTCATTCTTTTTCCCCTTTTTAACCGGGACAGGTTCAGGTTTTTTTTGACACCCGATTGTTCCTAATATTATAAACATCAACACCAATATACCCTTTTTCATTACTCCCCCCTTATTTAACTGCTCTGTAAATATTATATTCAATTATTTGCTTTTAGCAAAACAATTAAAATAAATTAAGGATTTGGCATTGTTTAATTGAAAGAATTTTAAGGGTGTGTTAATATTTAAATCTCTGAAGAGGTAAATTATGTATGGATTTAAAATTATAAAAAGGGATGGAAAAACAGGAGCAAGAAAAGGTATTTTAAAGACTGCTCATGGGGATATAGAAACACCCATTTTCATGCCTGTGGGGACACAGGCAACGGTTAAAGCGTTAACCCCACAGCAATTAAAGGAATGTAATGCTCAAATAATTTTATCCAACACCTATCATCTTTTTTTACGACCGGGGCACAGGATTATAGAAAAATTGGGTGGATTACACCGATTTATGAACTGGAAAAAACCGATTCTAACAGATAGCGGAGGGTATCAGGTTTTCAGTCTGGCAGAGTTGAGAAAGATAACAGAAGAGGGGGTTGAATTTAAATCTCATCTTGACGGGAGTGTAAAGTTTATCTCACCTGAAATTGCCATTGAAGTCCAGGATGCACTTAATTCAGACATAGTAATGGTACTTGACGAATGCCCACCGTATCCCTCAACCTATGATTATATAAATCTGTCTCTCTCTCTAACGATAAAATGGGCGAAAAGGGCAAAACAGTTTTGGACCCATTCCGTCAGCGAGAATGGAAGATATCTTTTTGGGATAGTACAGGGAGGAATGATAAAAGAATTTAGAAGAAAAGCGACATCTGAACTTATTGAAATTGGGTTTGATGGTTATGCTATAGGGGGGTTGTCTGTTGGAGAGCCCAAAAAATTAATGTATGAGGTTCTTGATTATTCAACATGCTGGCTTCCAGATGACAAACCTCGCTATTTAATGGGAGTTGGAAAACCTGAAGATATACTGTTTGCCGTTGAAAGAGGCATTGACATGTTCGACTGTGTACTGCCAACGAGAAATGCAAGGAATGGTCAGCTTTTTACCAGAAATGGACCTATAAATATAAAGAGAGAGGAGTTTAAACTTGATGATAGGCCTGTTGAAGAAGGATGCGATTGTTATACATGCAGGAACTTTTCAAGGGCTTATCTAAGGCACCTTTTTCATGCGAAGGAGATTCTCTCATCAACATTAAACACAATTCATAATGTAAGATTTTTTCTAAAACTGATGGAAGATATCAGGGAATCCATTGAAAACAACCGTTTTAAAGAATTCAAAGAGAATTTTTTGAATCAATATAATAAAGAAGTGGAGGTGTTTTAGTGTTTGAGACATTGGCTTATGCTGGCACAGGTCAGACAGCAGCACAGGGAGGTTTTTTTATTCAACTGGTACCTTTAATAGTTCTATTTGCAATCTTTTACTTTTTTCTTCTCAGACCCCAGACAAAAAGGCAGAAGGCTCTTGAAAACCTCAGAAATAACCTGAAGGTTGGAGATAAAGTCATTACAACAGGGGGCATTTACGGAGAAATATCCTATGTTGGAGACAATGTTGTTCACTTAAAGGTGGGAAAGGATCTAAAATTAACAGTTGCAAAGGCTGCAATAGCAGGTTTACAATCAAACCCGATAAATGAATAAATAAAATAAATTCAGGAGTGAGATAGGTATGAAATGGAAAATTTTATTTGTGGTTTTGCTTACTGCCGGTGCTATTTATTATGTTTACCCTCCTCAGGAGAAGATCAATCTTGGTCTTGACTTAAAGGGCGGTATCCACATGGTTTTAAAGGTTAACCTTGACGAGGCTTTAAGAGCGGAACTGGATAACACAAAGTCTAACCTTGAATACATGTTAAAGGACGAGAAGATAGAATTTTCAAAGATAACAAAAGATGACAAAAATTTCAAAATCATCGTTCAAGGCATCCCGGAGGACAAGGTTGAGAAGGCTAAAGACAAATTCAAAAGTTATATGGCTGGTTACTCAATGAGGCAAACAGGAAATGGAGACTTTGAGTTCACAATGAAAGAATCTTTAAAAAAAGAGATTACAAAGCAGGCAATGAGACAGGCACTCCTTATTATCAACAACAGGGTTGATGAGTATGGAGTGGCAGAGCCTGTAATTCAAAGGCAGGGACTCGAAAGCGATAGAATTGTCATTGAACTTCCAGGTGTTGACAATCCGGAAAGGATTAAAAAAAGCCTTTCCGAACCAGGATGGTTAGAACTGAGATTGCTTGCCGACCCCAATCCCTACCCTTCGAAAGAAATGGCGTTAAAAGCCCACAATGGAAAATTGCCAGAGGGAACTACCATACTTCCAAGTGAGGATGGGAAACAGTTTTACATCGTTAAAGAAAGGGTTGAGTTAAATGGAAATGACATTAAAACAGCAAGAAGATCAACAGATCAATATGGTTCCCCAGCAGTATCATTCTCATTAAACAAGGTGGGAGTTCAAAAGTTTGCAAAAGTCACAGGAGAGCATGTGGGGGAAAGACTCGCAATTATCCTGGACAAAAAGGTTATTTCAGCGCCCAGAATAAATGAACAGATAAACAGTCCCTCTGCAGAAATTACTGGAAGGTTCACTGTTGACGAGGCAGAAGACCTTGCTATTAAATTAAGGTCGGGTGCATTGCCAGCATCCATGACATTTCTTGAAGAAAGGACTGTTGGACCATCTCTTGGGAGAGATTCAATCAGGAAGGGAATTAAGTCTGCGATATGGGGTCTTATAATAGTTATGGGATTTATGCTTTTCTATTATAAACTCGCCGGTTTAAACGCTGATATAGCCCTCCTTCTCAATATGATCTATCTCCTGGGGGGCATGGCTTATTTCCATGCAACCCTGACTCTTCCAGGTATAGCAGGTTTTATTCTCACAATAGGTATGGCAGTGGATGCAAACGTTATTATATTTGAGAGAATTAAAGAGGAATTGAGAAACGGTAAAACCCCAAGGGCTGCCATTGACACTGGTTTTTCAAAAGGGCTTTCTGCTGTTCTTGACGGAAATATAACAACATTGATCGCTGCAGTGTTCCTATTTCAATATGGAACGGGTCCTGTTAAAGGATTCGCAGTTACTCTTTCTCTTGGTATTATCGCAAGTATGTTTACGGCTATATTCGTTTCCAAACTCATATTTGACATAGTTCTATCTATCAGAAAGAACGCTGAAACTTTGAGCATTTGAGAGGTGATAATATGTTGAAGCACGATATAGATTTTATGGGAATAAGATACATTGCAATTTTAATATCCCTGTTATTCATTATAGGCTCAATTATTGCGGTAATGACAATAGGTATCCAGAAAGGTGTACAGTTTGTCGGTGGAACTGAGATTCAGATAAAATTTAAAAACAATGTGACAACGGACGAATTGAGAAAACTTTTTGCCGAGAGTGGATTTAAACATGTTCAGATAGTAAGAATTAAAACCAAGGATCAATATCCAGAGTACCTTGTTAAGATCAAAGGGAAGGAGGGTGATGAAACATCCATCGGGAATGCTGTTGCAAAAAAGATAACTTCAGTTTTGATAAAGGCTGCTGGAGAAAATGCCCCTGCAGGGAAACACGACATTAACAAAGTCAGCAAAACAGACCTTGCAGACATTTTGAGAAAAGCAAATGTTTTAAAACTTGACAAACTTGCAATGGTGGGGGTGGATAAAGACAAGGATCAATACAGTCAATTAGCACAGAAGATTATTGAAGAAAGAAACAAAAAAAATGACTTCTTCAATTCTGTTGACGAAGCATTGAAAAACATAGGAAACCAGGATGTAAAAAAATTCATTAAAGAAAACTTCTATGCAGGCAATTACATAATTTTAAAGGTTGATACCTTTAGCCCCAGTATATCTGTTGAACAGACAGAAAAGGCTGTTACAGCCATTATAATGGCATTGATCGCTATTTTGATATATGTGGCAATTAGATTCAAATTTGATTATGCTATTGGTGCCATACTTGCACTCGTTCACGATGTTATAATCACCCTTGGTTTCTTTTCAGTCTTCAGGCAGGAATTCACCCTTCCTGTTGTGGCTGCTTTTCTCACTATTGTTGGTTACTCTTTGAACGATACCATAGTCGTTTTTGACAGAATTAGAGAAAACATCAAACTTATGAAAAACAAGAAGCTTTTTGACATTATCAATATAAGTATAAATCAAACCCTTTCAAGAACCTTACTTACTTCATTAACCACTCTTTTTGTGGTTGTGGTACTCTTTCTTTTCGGTGGAATTGCGTTAAGAGGCTTCTCGTTCCCGCTCCTTGTGGGTATAATAGTCGGTACTTACTCTTCAATTTACATAGCAAGTCCAATATTTTACTTTATTGAACAAAAAGTTTACAAAGTGAAATAAGAGACTTATATTATTGAGGGATAGGGTCAATACCCTGTCCCTTATTTTTTTATGTGGAGAAGGCAATGAACACCTTAAACATCGTCAGATTTGACGATATTGTTGACAAGTTTCTTGAGTACCACCCCGATGGTAACCCTGACCTGCTGATTAAAGCCTTCGCCTACGCTTCAAAAAAACATGAATTTGCCAAGAGAAAATCCGGATTACCCTACATTATCCACCCATTGTCAGTGGCTTTCATTGTTGCATCCCACAGACTTGACATAGAAAGCATAGCAGCCTCTTTTTTGCACGATGTTGTGGAAGACACGGAAACCCCTTTAAGTGAGATAGAAAGCCTATTCGGGAAAGAAGTGGCAACCCTTGTTGACGGTTTGACAAAGGTTTCTGCGATTGAGAATGTAAGCAAAGAGGAGAAGGAAAGTGCAAACTTCAGAAAACTGCTGGTTTCAATTGCAAAGGACCCGAGAATACTCATAATAAAACTTGCAGACAGGCTTGATAACATGAGAACCCTTGAAGCAATGCCTGAACACAAACAAAGAAGAATCGCCAGAGAAACACTTGATATTTACGCCCCTCTTGCCCATGCAATAGGAATGGGTAGAATAAAGAATGAACTGGAAGACCTTTGTTTTAAATACCTGTGGCCCGAAGAGTATCGAGCACTTTCAACAGAAGTTGAAAAGAGAAAAAAGGTATATAGCAAATATAAAGACGAAATCCTTGAGAGACTTTTAAGCATCCTGAAAAAAAGAAATATTAAGTGCAGGGTCCAACACAGAATTAAACATCTTTACAGTATTTTCAGAAAGATTCAAAGGCAAAACATAACCCTAAAAGAGGTTTATGACTTTCTTGCCTTTCGCATTATACTTTTAGAAGAAAACATAAGCAAGTGCTATGAGGTACTGGGAGAGATCCATGCTAACTGGACCCATATTCCCCATAGATGGAGAGATTTTATAGCAAGACCAAAGAAAAATGGCTACCAATCTCTTCACACCACACTAATTCACACAGAAGGGATATACTTCGAGGTACAGATAAGAACAGACTCAATGCACAAAATTGCAGAAGAGGGTATTGCTGCTCACTGGCAGTACAAACAGGGCAAGGTTTCAAAGATTGAGAATTCTGCACTTTACAAGAACATAAGTGAGGTAATACTTAAAATTCAGGAGAACAGCGACAGGGATTTTCTTGAACATTTCAGAGAGAATTTAAGTGATCTAACCCATGATATCACAGTCCTCACTCCCAGGGGGAAACCAATTTCACTGCCTGAAGAAGCAACCCCTGTTGACTTTGCCTACGCCATTCACACAGAGGTTGGACACAGGTGTACAGGAGCAAAAGTTGATGGTCAGATGGTGCCTCTGGACACAAAATTAAAAGACGGAAACATTGTTGAAATACTCACCTCAAATAACGGAAGACCCAGACTTGATTGGTTGAAATTTGTCAAAACAAACAAGGCAAGAAATAAGATCAAGGCGTGGTTCAGGGAACACGAAAAGAAAGAAAAGATTGAAGAAGGGAAAATGTTGCTTGAACAGGCTTTGAGAAAGTATAAGATCCCGTTTTCAAAGGTTAACATTAATGAAATAAGAAATAAATACAGGTCTTATAAGATCAATTCACTGGAAGATCTTTACTTTTTAATAGCGAAAAAAAACATCTCCCTTAAAAGAGTGCTTGAAATTATTGAACCTGAACTGAAGAAAAAAACCAAAAAACCCATAGTATTTTCAAAAAGTGTGTCTGAGAACCTCAAATTTGAAAAATCAATTAAGGTTAAGGGAATTGAGAATATATTTGTCACAAGGGCAAAATGCTGTAATCCAATACACGGGGACGAGATTGTTGGATACCTAACAAAAACAAAAGGGATAACCGTTCACAGAAAAGATTGCAAAAATATATCAAAACACATGGCACTGACACCTGAAAAATTTATAGATGTTGAGTGGATGACAAAAGAAAACATAAACTTCACTGTTTCGGTGGAGGTTTTTACCGAGAACATTCAGGGAATGTTAACAAAACTTTCTCACATATTTGAGGTTTTAAATCTCAATATAAAAAATGTCAGGGGTTCAGAAATAAACGGGAAAAAACAGGCTCATTTCATATTCGATGTAAGTGTATCATCAAAGACACAGCTTGAAGAACTTATCAGAAAATTAAAGGAAACAAAGGGTGTAATTTCCGTATGGAGAAAAAAGTAGTAAAATACTTAAAAGTTTTGCTGTTTGCCATTGCAACAATCTTTACCATTTTTTTTATAACACCCAGAGAATTTTTTATTTCACTTCTGTCTGAAAATTCAGCAAGTTTTCAGGAAAAAGTGGATGTTTATTTTGTTTTCAGCGGCGGGTTTTACAAAAACAGAATTCCGGGTAGATCAACATCTGAAAGAATGGCTTTGCTTAAAAAACTTCTAAAATTGCATCCAGATACCCCTTTTGTTTTTCTTGATTACAGAGGTGGGAAAATCATAGTGAAGAAGATATACTGTTGTAATTCATACAACAAAATTATTAAGAGTAATTACAGGTACAATTCAGAATTATCGGGCACTGTGAACAACATTAAAGAGCTGATTTCTATTTTAAAAAGCCATCCTGAACTTAAAAAGATAGGTATTATAACCTCTATTTATCATGAGAAAAGGGTTTACACAATACTGAATAGGTATCTGAAAAAAGAGAATCTGAAAAAAATAAAGGTACTTTTTTTCCATGATAAAAAGAACCAGGAAATTTTTTCATGCTCTTATGCAAGGTATGCAAAACTTATTTTTCATGAATTCATCGGAATTATATACTTCAAGTTTACCGAATTACCTTAATTAAAAGACCTGAAAGAGATCTCAGAAAAATCAACCTGGGGAGAAAAACCCTTTAATTTTACACCCTGCAGTTGATTGTTTCTTAACACAATGTTTTTTCTGTGATAAAGAGGTATAACCGGGGATTCTTCAAGTATTATTTTTTCAATCGTTGCATAAAGTTTTGCCCTTGTTCTCGGTTCAATTTCATATCTCGCATCTTCGCTTAACCTGTCAATTTCACTATTAACATAACTGATATAAAACGGGTCCCCTGCATTTGAATTAAATATGGTAAAAATAAAGTTATCCGGATCGGGATAATCCGCTATCCACCCCACCCTAAACATATCAAATTCCCTTCTGGCAATGTACTCCCAGTGTTTTGCCAATGGATTCAACTTCACCTTTATCCCTATATCTTCGAGACACATTTTAACCGCAAGTATGTCTTCAGGTATGGAATCACCTTTTTTTGCATAGGTGAGTTCTATAAGATCTCTGTCAAAATCAAAACCCTCTTCTTTCAAAATTCTTATTGCTTCATCAGGCTGGTAGTTAACAGTTTGTGCAGAAAAATAGGAAAACAGAGATGGAGGTATCACAGTGTAGGCAGGTAGTGCATAATTTTCAGGGAGATAGCTTACTATCCTGTTTCTATCAATGGCTATGTTTATTGCATACCTGATTCTTTTATTGTCAAAGGGTTTTTTCCTGCAATTAAAGGCAAGAAAGTAAGTGGAAACCTGCGGAATTGTTTCAATTGAACCCTTTAGTTCACCGAATTCTTCAACTGTGTAAAGTGAGGCATCATCTCCCGCAAATACAAAATCAAGCATGCCATTTTTAAACATTTCAAGAAGGTTTCGCTCATTACCGGTTTTAACATCAAAGATCAACCTGTCAAGAAAAGGCCTGTTATGAACAAAGTATTCCTTGAATTTTGAAAGCACTATCTCTCTGTCTTTTTTGAATATATCAACTCTGAAAGGACCTGTTCCAATAAGGCTTACGGCTCTCTTTTTTGAGTGATAATCAGATTGTGGAATAATCTTTGCTGCTGTTAATGTGAGAAGGTCAAGAAAAAAGACCAGAGGTTTCTCAAGTATAAATTCAACCGTGTAGTCATCTATAATTTTTATCCCATCAAGGGTCTTAACCTCACCTCTATTAAACTCTCTTGCCCCTTTTATCACAAAAAACAAACCTGCATTTGTTGAGTTAACCTTTTTATCAAATAAACGCTTGAATGTTGCAAGAACATCTGCTGAAGTAAAAACCTGTCCATTATGAAAGATCACATTTTTCTTCAAATAAAATGTGTACCTTAAACCATCATCAGAAATTTCCCAGTGAGTGCACAGGTCAGGGACTATATTGCTCAGATAATTGTACTTAACTAACCCCGAATATATAACATCAAGTATCTGACTTTCAAATATGGTGTCGGAAAAAGCAGGATCAAAATGCTCAAATGGAATATTTAACCCCCCGACCCTTAAAGTCCCACCATGGAACCTGTGTGGAAGTCTGAAAAACTCTATGGTGTCCTCTAAATATTCTCCGTATTTTTTCAGATTTATAGAAGTTTTTGACATCGTTAAAACACTTTTAAAATTTTTTCTCAAGCCATCCTCTATGTTGCTCAATGAATCTATGGTAATTGAGTTGTTAAGCTCAAGTTCTTCACTTTCTCTCAACACCTTCCTTGTTGATGTTTCAACCTCTCTCAATTCTTTTAAGAATTCCTGTACCTTCTCCGATTGAATCTCGACAGATTTTCTAATACTTTCAACAAGTTCTGCTACAAAAGAGGTTTTGGTGCCAACATAAGACACAACCTTGTCCTCTGCGGACATCAGGTTTGCAATATCCTCTGCAAGGTTGCTTATCTGATGAGCGGCATCCCTTACCTGCTGGGTACCAAGTGAATGCTCGTTTGACGCAGTGGAGATACTGTAAAAATGATGACCAATCTCCGTTAATCTGTTACTAATATCAGAAAAATTTTCAGTGTTTTTATAAACATTTTTTAAAGCCTTTTCCATCGCTATGGAGCCCTCTTCTCCTATCTTGTTAAGTTCAAGGATAATATTCTCAAAACTTACTATCAATTGAGAGATCTCCTTCAATGCTATGGTTGATGATTCTGAAAGTTCCATAATCTTTTCCGTTATCACTTCAAAGTCCTGAGGTCTTTCGTCTATATTGTGGGAAAAAATTGTTGCATTTAAAGCAAGCAAGTTTGTTCTTTCCCCTATCCTTGAGATTGCATCAACTATTCTCTCAATCCTTGCTGACTGTTCTTTTAACATGTTTGTTTTTAAAACAAAGGTATTTAAAACATCTGCCACCTTTTCAACACTTGCCATTGTCTCCTTTGATTGATTCAGGCCGTATTGAGATATGGCAATGATGTCCCTGGTTAAATTCTGGGTGTAATCAATATACTTTGATATCTCTTTGAAGGTTGATTCAAGTTCGGTTATTGCACTGAATGTTTCAAGGGACAATGAAGAAAGGTTTTCCGTATTCTCAGTAACCTTTCTGGTATTTCTCTGTATTTGATTCATAGCATCTTTGCTCTCCTGAATATACATCGAAAGTGATTCCACTATAACCCTTATATCTTCGTTTTGATTAAATATGTTTTCAAGATACTTGACTGTTTTATCCGTGTTGACAGAAAGATTTTTTACTTCTTCGTGGATATGTTCAATCAACTCTTTAACTTCAGTCGATAACTTTGCAGTTAATTCTATTCCCTCTATCTGATTTTTTGCGTCGTATATATTAACAACAAGCTGATCATCAATTCTGTAAGAGTTATCTTTTATATTTCTTGCTATACCTTTCAATGTTGAGACTATACTTTCAAACCTGTTTGTCAGTTTAATAAGATTATCATTTACTTTTGAGACAATGTGGTCATTCTCTTTAGCAGAATAAAGAAGAACATTAAAATCGCCCTCACTAAACCTTTCCAATCTTTTTTCAACAAACTCCACAACAGATCTGATATTTTTGTTTTTAAGGTAGAGAGTTACAATGAAGTAAACAAAAAAAACAATAAAAACAGAAACCCCGAACCAGAATTTATTTAATAGATCATAAATACTAAAGATAAAAATGAGGCACAGTAAAAAAAATGTGGATTCAATTGAAAAAGCCATATCAAGTGTTTTAACTATCAGGTTTTTTAATCTGTTCATATCGCTTTAAATATACCTTAAAAAAGGGGGAGATGCAAGTATCTCCCCTATACAAGGTAACCAAGTTTTTTTGCTTCCATTTCCAGGTCATATCTAAACTTCGGGTGGGCAATCGATATCAAAGCCCTGGCCCTCTCCTGAAGAGATCTCCCGAAAAGGTATGCAACACCAAACTCTGTCACGACATAGTGGACATCAGCCCTCGTTGTCACAACTCCAGCACCCTGCTTCAATGTGGGAACTATTCTTGAAACTTCACCGCTTTTTGCAGTGGAAGGCATGGCTATGATAGGCTTCCCTCCTTCACTCCTCGCTGATCCTCTGATAAAGTCAAGCTGTCCTCCAAAGCCACTGTATATCTTTGTTCCAATTGAATCCGCACATATCTGGCCTGTTAGATCAATTTCAATCGCTGAATTTATTGCTATCATATTTTTATTCTGAGCGATCACAAATGGATCGTTTCCATACTCGGTGGGATGGAATTCAAAAATTGGGTTGTTGTTAATAAAATCATAGAGTTTTTTAGTTCCAAGAGCAAAGGTTGCAACAGATTTTCCCCGATGAATGCTCTTTTTCTCATTGGTTATTATTCCATTTTCAACTAATTTTAACAGCCCATCAGAAAACATTTCGGTGTGAATTCCAAGGTGTTTTTTGTTATCAAGATAGTGCAACACGGCATCTGGTATTGCACCGATGCCCATCTGTAATGTTGAACCGTCTTCAATCAATTCAGCACAAAATTGCCCAATTTTGTCAGTAACAGAGTTCATAGCTTCCGATTTCAATTCTCTCAATGGTGTATCTACCTCAACAAAGCAATCAATCTTGCTTACATGGATAAAACTGTTACCAAGGGCTCTTGGTTGATTGGGATTTACCTCCGCAATTATGTATTTAGCAACCTCACAAGCAGATTTTGTAATATCCACCCCTGCACCAAAACTGCAAAAACCGTATTCGTCCGGAGGTGAAACGGAGATAAGGGCAACATCGACTGGATAAAGCCCTGATTTGAAAAGTTTAGGAATCTCACTTAAAAATATAGGCACATACTTTGCGTTACCTGTGTTTACTGCCTCCCTTGTATTCTCTCCAACAAAAAATGCCCTGTGAATAAAAGACCTTTTATACTTTTCAAAGGCATACTCAGCAAACCCGAAGGTTAAAATGTGGGTAATTTCTACATTTGACAACTCGTCTGCCCTTTTAGTAAGGGCTTTCAAAAGGGTTTCAGGTGTGCACGCACCGGGATGAACATAAACATGATCCCCGGACTTTACAACCCGTACAGCATCATCAGGGTCGCAAAGCCTGGAGTTATATAATTTAACCCAGGTCATTTTTTCTCCTTTTTTACAAAAGCGATTCTATTTTCTTTGCTTTATAACCAAACACCTTTTCAAGAACATGGTGAATTGGGATACCCCTGTAAATGTATATACCTTTTCTAAGTGCATAACTCTTCTGTAAGGCCTTTTCAAGACCATTTTCACATAATAACTCCACATAGGGAAATAGAACATTATTTAATGCAAGGGTTCCAGTCCACCCAACACAGGATGGAATGTTGGGAATGCAGTAATGGGTTATCCCTTTTACCCTGAAAACAGGTGATTGTGGGGTTGTGGGTCTGGAAGTCTCAACACATCCCCCCTGATCAATGGACAGGTCAATTATCAAAGAACCCTTTTTCATCAATTTAAGCATATCCTTTGTAATCACATGGGGAGATTTTTCACCTTTTATTAAAACTGCACCAATCACAACATCTGCAAGTGAAATCGCTTTTTCTATGGATTTTCTGTTGGCAAGAGAGGTTATTACCCTCTTCTGAAAAAGTCTTTCAATCTCTCTTAATTTGTTAATATCTCTGTCAAGAACTATAACCTGTGCCCCGGCTCCAAGTGCAGCCATACAGGCATTTCTTCCAACCGTGCCTGCACCTATAATAACAATCACAGCTGGCGGAACTCCCGGGATACCACCAAGAACGATTCCCCTTCCACCCCTTATAATCTTCAGGTATTCCGCCGCAATTTGAATGCTCATCTGACCTGCTATTTCACTTGTTGGATATAGCACCGGTAACTGGCCGTTTTCATCCTCAATCAATTCGTACCCTATAACAGTCGTCTTTTTTTCAATAAGTTTTTCTATGGTTTCCTGTGGTAAAACAGCAAGGTGGTGAAAAGCCATTATAATCTGCTCTTCTTTAACAAAATCAACCTCTTCTTCGGTAAGTTTTTCAGCCTTAACCACAAGTTCAGATCTTCCAAAAACCTCTTCATGAGCAAAAACTATCTTTGCCCCTGCCTTCTCAAACTTCTCATCAAAGAAGTGGATTTTATCTCCTGCCTTTGTTTCCACAAAAACCGAATTGCCTGACTCAACCAATAAAGCCACACTTTCAGGGGTTAAAGCAAGCCTGTTATCTCCACTTAATTCAACAGGTATCCCAATATTCATTTTTAAACCTCCCTTTGAATAATCTTTTATAAAGCCTTTGCCTTCCCGCACTATGATTTGGTTAAATTTTACCAGAAGTTAAACTTGATTGACAAAAAAACTAAAATCTAAAAACCAGATTGATGGTTGTTGTGGTATCCGTTTTTTTCTTTCCTGGAACCGGAAAATTCTTGTACTGATGAATGTAATTTATTTCAATTGCCATCTTTTCGTTCAATGCAGATGAATAGGAAAAATTGTTGGACAAGCGGTAATCTGTTGTATTTGAGACATTTATTCTGGTCTCATTTTCAAACTTCAACCGATTCGATTTATTGAAGGCATAGGCATAGGAAAATTCAAAGTACGCAGCAATACTTGAATTGGACTTTAAATTAAAGTTTATTATCTTCTCTTCCTTATAACCCTCAACCCCCAAACCAAATTTACTTTTCTTTCTGTCATTATCAATGAGTATCCTTGAATATCCACCTGCAATTGAAAGGTTTTTGTTTATACCTGAAGGCCTGTTTTTATACCATGTTAAATTGGTGAATATCCCGCTTTTTTTACCCTTTTTGTAGTTAGATTTTAATGTAATGTAATACTTTTCGTTGGTTCTGTTTGTTTTCCCTGTCTTTACATCGGTTATGTCAGTAAAAATGTAGTATGCCCGGCATTCAAAATAGATTTTTTTAAACAGGAATTGGTAATCAACCTTGAAGCTTCCAGTTTCACTTTTCGCATTTCCAGACAGAGAGACATACCCGAGAGCAAGGTTTAAACCCTGTTTTTTCCCAATATTTCCTGCAAATGCTCTATTGCCAAACAATGAGAGTGGATAACATTGAAGGACAAGCATAAAAAGAAAAAACATTACCGAACAAAGTCTTCTAACTTGACAGAAAAAACCTTTGAGCATCCCGGCTCCTCCATTGTTATGCCGTATATGTAATCCGAAAGTTCCATTGTGGTTTTGTTATGGGTTATTATCAGAAATTGCACCCTGTTTTTATATTTTTTTAAAAACTTCCCAAACCTCAAAACATTTGCTTCGTCAAGCGGAGCATCAACCTCATCAAGTACACAAAGAGGAGAAACCCTGTATTCGAAAAGGGCAAAAACAAGGGCAAGTGCTGTTTTGGCCTTTTCGCCACCTGAAAGAAGACTTATCCTTTTTATGGTTTCCCCTGGGACCTTTGCATATATTTCAACTCCAGATTCAAGCAGGTTCTCCTCATCTGAGAGTTTTAGATAAGCCTTACCTCCTCCAAAAAGTTCTTTAAAGATCTCATCAAACTTTCTGTTTATAAACTCAAAAGCATTAGAAAACAGTGTTACAGTTGTGCGGTCTATTTCTTTTATGTCTCCGGTTAGGTTTTTAATTGATCTTTCAAGGTCTTTTTTCTGTTCCATTAAAAAGTTGTACCTTTCCTCCTGAGTCGCACATTCTTCAATTGCAAGAAGGTTTATTGCACCAAAGTTTTCAATCCTTGAGGACAATTTTTCAAATTGAATTTGCAATTCCTGATAATCATCGATCTCTTCACTCTTAAATTTACCAAACCTCGAAATCTGATAATCTTTTAAATCATCAAATTTAACCTGTAATTCCGCTTTTTTTATCTCAATCTCCTGCTTTTTTGAACTTATACCATCCACAATTCTTTTTTTCTCAAAAATGCTTTTTTCAAGTGACAGAACCTCTCTTTTAATAGATTCAAGCAATTCCTTTTTCTCATTTAAAACAACGGACAGTTTCCTGTATGAATCAACCATAGAGTCAGCTTTGACCTTTAAATCAGACAATTCTATCCTGAGTTTTTCAATCTCATTTTTTCCATTAACAACTTCTCCCTTTATCTTTTCAATCCTGAATAAGGTTTCCTTCCCCTTTTGTTCGAGAAAATCAATCTCTTTTTCAATGCTTTTTACCGTACTTCTTCTTTTTTCAAGCATTATTGCAAGTTCATTGTACCTGTCCTGTAACTCTTCAAGGGTTTCCCTCGAATGCGATAATTCGACAACATCCCCTTCCCTTTTTTGAAGCAGTTTTTCAATTTCGCCATTAATTTCATCAAGTACTTGAGATAACTCCCTGATCTTTAAATCCAATAAACTCTTTTTTTCAATATTTTCTTTTAATTGGGTTTCAAGTTTGTTTTTTTCATTTTCTCTTATTTCAAGAATGTTCATTTTTCTTTCCATTTCAGACTTTATTGTGCCGAGTTTTTCCGACAGGTTATCAATATCAGTTTCTAAAGAAAAAATTAAGGAGTCCATTTCCTCTTTAGCCTGTTTCAATGTTTCCAATTCTTTAATCAATCTTTCCCTTTCACCTTTTATCCGATCCATTTTTATTCTAATCTCTTTCAACTGAGACTTTAGAAAAAGAAAACCTGATTCTGAACCAGAACCGGCATAATAGATACCTGTATCACCTGAAAAGTAATCTCCATTGAAAAACACAGAGGTTTGATCGGGGGATTTAAATGAGTTTTCAATTGAAATTTTCTCAAGGTAAAACTTAAAACTTTTCGGCAACCTGTCGGTAATTGAGAGAAAATTGTATATCGGTTTTTCACCACCCTGTGTTATATCAACATTATCATCCGGAAACAGTATGCCAATACCTTTTAATTCATTTTCTCTGCAATATGTAATCAGTTTGAAAAAAGACTCTGTATCTTTTGGAACAATTACCTGATAGAAGTTTGATATAAAATTGTCAAAAAAGTTACCACTCTTATCTTTAACATCAATGAAATCGCCTATTACTCCTTTTATAAGTTCAGCTTTTTCTTTTATAACCTTTTTGACATTCTCTGAAAACCCCTCTCTGTTTTCAAGGAATTCTTTTATCTGTTTAAATCTGTTTTCAAGGGTTTTCATTTCAATTGTCAGATCGTTTAACTCTGCCTCTTTTTTATTTATGTTTTCTTCTAATTCCTCACGACGGGAAAGATGTTCTTCTTTTATTTCATAATTATTAGAAAGCATTTGCTCCAATTTCAAGGAGTTATCCCGTAATTTTTCAATATCATCTTTTAATTTTGAGATCTCTTCTCCCAGCTGCTTTAAAGCACTGTTTTTTTCTTCAACCTCACGGCTCAAGGAGTCCATTTCCTTTTTTGCGTAGTTTCTGTCTGAAGAAATAACATAACTTTTCTGTTCCAGTTGTTTAAGTTTTATATCGGTTTCTTTAAAACCCTCTTCCTTTTCTGAAACAATGTTTTTTTGAATTCTCAATCTTTCCAAAATTTCTTCGAGATCTTCTTCAAGATGAACAAGGTCTTCTTTTGCTATTTCAAGGCTTTCTTCCTCTTTTCTTCTTTTTTCCTTTATTTCAAGCAGTTGTGTTTCAAGAGACTCAATCTCTTTTTTTGATTCTTCAATCCTCTCTTCAAGGGTTTCAATTGTTTCTTTTCTGTTTCTAATCTCACTTTCATACCTTTCAGATTTTAGTTTTTTTTCAAAGTAATCTTTGTTTAAAAGAGAAATGTCATTTTCCCTTTCAAGCATTTCACTTTTCTTCAATTCCATCTTTGAACTCAGATCAGAAATTTCGGTTAACAAACCTGTTATTTCATCTTCAAGCAACTCAATTTCATGATTGACTTTTTGAAGGTCCTTTTCAATCAGGAATATCCTGTGACCTATAAGTTTTTCTTCAATAGATCTCAATTCTTCCTGAAGCTTTTTAAACTGCTTTGCCCTTGCTGCCTGCTGTCTTAAACTGTTTAGATTTTTTCTTACCTCTAAAATTATGTCTTCAACCCTATCAAGGTTTTCTCTTGTAAGTTTTATCTTTGATTCGGCCTCTTTTCTTTTCAGTTTGTACTTTAAAATACCCGCAACCTCTTCAATAAAAAGCCTTCTTTCCTCCGGTTTGGACTCAATCAACTGCGTAATTCGTCCCTGTTCAATCATTG
>JALSOA010000088.1 GCA_026986725.1 Acidobacteriota bacterium | reverse complement strand
CAACAGATATCTGTACCCTGCTGTAACAATAGCAATAGCCAAGAGAAAGGGAAGTAACTCCGTAACCATTGCTCACGAAATAAAAAAAATGGTTAAAGAATTAAAGGGATACATCATTCCTTCAGATGTTCATGTGGTGGTGACAAGAGATTACGGAGAAACCGCCCAGGAAAAATCCAATGAATTGATAGAACACATACTAATTGCCACAATTGCTGTGGCACTATTTATGGGCATTGCCCTTGGAATAAAAGAGGCAATTGTTGTTTTAATAGCAGTTCCAGTTACCCTTGCACTGACTCTATTTGCATCTTACTTCTTCGGATACACATTAAACAGAGTTTCTCTTTTTGCTTTAATATTTGCCATAGGTATTCTTGTTGATGATGCAATTGTTGTTGTGGAAAACATACACAGGCACTTTGTAATAAACAAAGGAAAGGGTGATTTAAGGGAGATTGCGGCCTTTGCAGTGGACGAGGTTGGTAATCCCACAATACTTGCGACATTCACAGTTATCGCAGCACTTTTGCCACTTGCTTTTGTAACCGGGATGATGGGGCCTTACATGAGACCCATCCCCATAAATGCTTCCGCTGCCATGCTGTTTTCTTTAATGGTTGCTTTTATAGTATCACCATGGCTTTCCTATCACCTTTTAAAAAATGAGAAGGTGGAAGAAGAAGAGGTAAAAGAAGAACTTGGAGGAAAATTCTATCAATTTTACAAAAAGATAATGTATGCCCTTATTGATGATGGGAAAAAGGCGTTTTTATTTATCACCTTAGTGGTATTGCTTCTTTTAGGTTCAATATATCTTTTTCTTGCTAAAAAAACCATTGTTAAGATGCTTCCCTATGACAACAAGGCAGAACTTCAAATAATAATTGACATGCCTGAGGGTACCACCCTTGAAAACACTGCAAGAGTGGCAAGAGAGATCGGAGATTATTTAAGAACTGTAAGAGAAGTTTCCGATTTTGAAATATATGCAGGAACTGCAGCACCGTTCAACTTCAATGGACTTGTAAGACATTACTTTATGAGAAGAGGACAGAATGTTGCTGATATACAGGTAAACTTCGTAAACAAGCATAAAAGAAAGAAAAAATCACACGAACTTGCAAAAGAAATAAGAGGACCGGTTCAAAAAATAGCCAAAAAGTACAATGCAAGGGTTAAAATCACAGAAATACCACCAGGGCCACCTGTGCTCTCAACACTTCTTGCCGAGATCTATGGTCCCAATTACGATAAACAGATTGAAATTGCAAGGAAGATTAGACATATCTTTGAAACAACAGATGGAGTCGTTGATGTTGACTGGTATGTTCAAGACCCGCAGGTCAAATACAAACTTGTACCTGATCCTGTGAAGGCTGCTTACAATGGAATTACAGTTGAGCAAATAGCAAAAACCCTTGCACTTGTACAGCATGGAATGGATGTTGCCCTCGCTGATGTGGAAAATGATAAAGAAGATGTGAAGATAAACATAAGATTGCCAAGAAAAGACAGAACAAGCATCAAAGACCTGACGGATATATATGTTCACGCAAAAGACGGGAGAATGATTCCTCTATCTGAATTGGTAAAAGTGGAGAAAACGACTGCTGATTACTGGATATACCACAAAAACCTTATGCCAGTTGTCTATGTAACAGGTGAAGTTTCAGGAAAAGAAGAATCACCGGTTTATGCAATTTTGAAAATGAAGAAGAAAATTGAAAAACTTGATATAGGAGAGGGATACAGATTGAAACAGAGGTTTACAAACCTTCCATTTCTTGACAATAGATATGAAATGAAATGGGATGGGGAATGGCAAATAACATACGAGGTTTTTAGAGACATGGGTATTGCGTTTGCAGCGGTTATGATTCTGATTTACATCCTTGTTGTTGGATGGTTCAGGTCTTTTATTACACCACTTATAATCATGTCCCCAATCCCACTAACACTTGTCGGTATTGTTCCAGGGCACTGGATAACCGGAAAGTTCTTCACTGCAACATCAATGATAGGTTTTATCGCACTTGCAGGAATTATTGTAAGAAACTCTATTCTCCTAATTGATTTCACAGAATTAAGACTTGAGCATGGAGAACCGTTGAAAGAGGCAGTGGTTGATGCGGGGGTTGTAAGGTTTAGGCCAATAGTTTTAACTGCAATGGCACTGGTAGTTGATGCCCTTGTTATAATAATGGATCCCATTTTCGAAGGTCTTGCAATATCATTAATGTTTGGTGTGATTGTGTCAACAATGTTAACACTTCTTGTTATACCAATTCTTTACTATTACACCTCAAAAATCATCCCTCTAAAAGAAATTGAAGAAGAAAAGGAGGATTAAATGACTGTAAACCGTGCGTTAAGACTAATTGCTGGCATTGTGATTTTAATTTCCCTGGGGCTTGCCATTTATGTAAACAAAAAATGGTTATGGTTTACGGCATTTATCGGGCTTAACCTTATCCAATCAGCCTTCACCAACTGGTGCCCTGCAATGATAATTTTAAGAAAATTGGGATTAAGAGAGGATTAACACACTTTAAAAGGGGGGATTTGATACAAAATATCCCCCTTTTTATTCAAAAAAAACAAATATCACTGTATAATTATGTAAAAGAAAGAGAAAAGGAGAGTGTTATGAACAATCAAAAAGTAAATCCTCCTCAGCAATTACAATTGCAGATAGACGATAAAATTGCAGAGGGAATCTATGTTAATGGTGCAAATGTAATGTTTAACAGGGGTGAGTTTGTTATTGATTTTGTTAGAGTAACTCCGCCACCTGGAAAAGCAAAAGTGATGTCAAGGATAATAATGTCTCCCATTCAAATGAAGGCATTTTTAAAGGCCCTTGAAAACAATGTTGAAAAATATGAGAATCAGCATGGAAAGATAATAATTGATTCAAATGACAAAAAGGTTGGATTTGACAGGTAAAAATTTTGTTCTTGCTTCAAAATCACCGAGAAGATACGAATTATTAAAGGTATTCATCCCCGATTTAAAGGTAGTTTTTCCTGAAATTGATGAACAGAGTATTAAGTCTGACAAACCGGAAAACCTTGTGATGAAACTTTCTCAGGAAAAGGGAAGAAATGTTATAAATAAAGGAGAGCAAAATGTCATAGCAGCCGACACAATTGTTGTACTTGAAAAGGAACTACTTGGAAAACCGGAAGATAAAAAAGAAGCAGAAATCATGCTAAAAAAACTTTCAGGGAAAACCCATTCCGTCATTACCGGGGTTTCTGTTTTTATAAAAGATTTTTGCTTCTCGTTTTATGAGAAAACAGAGGTTAATTTCTATTCCTTAACAGAAAAGGAGATCAAATGGTATATTGAAACAGGAGAGCCATTTGATAAAGCAGGAGGATACGGTATTCAGGGGTATGGAAAAATCTTTGTAAAATCAATTAAAGGTGATTATTTCAATGTTGTCGGTTTCCCCATTGCCAGACTGTATCAAAAACTCAAAAAAAATGGGATAAAACTTCTTTAAAAATCAATAAATTTAACCAATATTTTTTAATTGTTTCCCCGGTTTAAATTTAATTGATTTTCCTTCTTTTATCCTTATTATCTCTTTTGTTTTAGGATTTCTTCCAATCCCAAGTTTTTTATTTCTGAGATAGAAGATCCCGAATCCTCTGAATTCAACCCTTTCTCCATCCAAAATAGCCCTTTTTATTGAGGATAAAATCAAGTTTACAGCCTGATTGGCTTCTGTCGTGGATATTCCAGTTGATTCAACAATTTTTTTTACAATATCATTTTTTACCATGTAAAAACCTCCATTTTAATTTAACAAATTTTCTTATAAAAAATATAACTCTTTCTACATTTAAAATCAAGAAAATAATGGTAAGTTTATTATAATTTTTGATTAAAATCAAAAAAATTGTGATAGATCACAAAGTTAAAATCTTCCAATTATCAGACCGTTAACTCTCCACTCAGGTTTTTAGAGAGAAAAACTCTCAATTCATCTCCATTCAAACCAATGGAAAGAAGGTAATGCAATTTGGTAATTGCCGACTCAAATGTCATATCATAAGCAGACAGAGCCCCTGCCCTCATTGCTTCTTTTCCACACTGGTAAAGTTTTAGGTTTACCCTACCCTTTTTTGCCTGTGAAGTTATCAAAACAGGGATATTTAAATTTCTGCACTTTTCTATTAATGGGATAAGAGTATTCTCAAGGATAGGGACATTTCCCGTTGCATAAGCCTCAATTATAACTCCATCAATGTCCTGGTTGTTTACCAGTGTAAAATAAATTTCAGGATTTATAGCTGGAAAAGTTTTCAAAACAAGGATGTTAATTGCAGGGTCTAAAAATCTAAACACTGTTTTACCATGGGGTTTTACACTTCCAATACAAATGTTATTCACAACTATGTCAACCCCTACAGATGCAATGAGGGGAAAATTAGGAGAGTCAAAAGCATCAAAATCTCCGCTGCTGACCTTTGTTGCCCTGTTTGCCCTCATCAATTTTGAATTAAAGCATATAGCAATCTCTGGAATATCCATTGTTGCAAACTCAACTGCATTTATTAAGTTCAACCTTGCATCTGTCCTAATGTGTCTTAAAGGCTTCTGAGAGCCTGTTAAAATTATGGGTTTTGAATTGTTCTCTATAAGGAAAGATAGAGCAGAACCTGAGTATGCCATTGCATCTGTTCCATGAATAATTACAAAACCGTCATAAAATTCATAATTCTCCTTTATTACTTCAACAAGTTTATTTATGTGCCTTACTGTTAAATTTGCACTATCAATGTTGAAAGCAAAAACAGTTTCAATTTCTGCTAATTGCTTAAGTTCAGGAACAAAATTTACAACACTTTCCTGAAATTGCACCGGTTTCAGACTGTTGTCAGGTTTCCCCTCTGCCATTCCAAGGGTTCCACCTGTGTGAATAAGAAGCACTCTTTTCATTTTAAACCTTTAAAGTATATACTTTCCTATATCCTCTTTGGATACAATATCACTGAGTTTTTCTTCCACAAACCTTTCATCAATGGATACAACTGTTCCACTTAATTCAGGGCCTTTGAACAGAATATCCTCAAGAAGCTTCTCCATAATTGTGTGAAGCCTTCTTGCTCCAATGTTTTCAATACTCTCATTGGCCATAAAAGCATACTCCGCTATCTTTTCTATTGCTCCCTCTGTAAACACAAGGCTTACATTCTCCGTCTCCATTAGAGCCTGATATTGTTTGATCAAAGCATTCTTTGGCTGGGTAAGTATCTTAACAAAGTCATCCCTTGTTAATGAATGTAGTTCAACCCTAATTGGGAACCTACCCTGCAACTCAGGAATTAAATCTGAAGGCTTTGCAATGTGAAAAGCACCGGCAGCTATAAATAAAATGTGGTCTGTTCTAACAACTCCGTACTTTGTCGGTACCGTTGAGCCCTCAATTATGGGCAGAAGGTCTCTCTGCACGCCTTCTCTGCTAACATCTGGCCCTGAGCCCCCTGCGTTTGACCTTGATGTTATTTTATCTATTTCATCAAGGAAGATTATACCGTTGTTCTCAGCAAGTTTTATTGCTTCTTCTTTAACCTTTTCCATATCAATCAACTTCTCAGCCTCTTCTTCAGTAAAGTACTCAATCGCCTCTTTAACAGTCATTTCCCTTGTCTTATTTTTTGGAGGCTCAAACAGGTTTGACAAACCGTCTTTTAAGTCTTCAAACATATCCATTGTCCCGCCAGCTATAATGTCAAACATAACCTGAGGGCTTTGAGATTTTTTAACCTCAACAAGAACCTTTTTGTCATCGTATTCTCCGTTTGCAACAGCATCTCTCTTCTCTTCTTGAACCTTTTTCATTCTTTCATGGTGGGGGAATTCAGGGGATTCGCTGTAATCCGGTTGAGGTGGGACAGAAAATATAAGATCAAGCACTCTGTCTATCGCCTTTTCCCTTGCTTTTTTGTTTATCTTTTTTGTATAATTCTCTTTCACCATATGGACTGATACCCTAACAAGGTCTCTTATCATTGATTCAACATCCCTTCCAACATACCCTACTTCGGTAAACTTAGAAGCCTCCACTTTAACAAATGGGGCATTCGCAAGTTTTGCAAGCCTTCTCGCTATTTCAGTCTTACCTACGCCTGTTGGCCCAATCATAATAATGTTTTTAGGGGTAATCTCTTCTGCAATCTCCTTTGGCAACTTCTGTCTTCTAATCCTGTTTCTCAAGGCAATTGCAACAGCCTTTTTGGCTTCTTTCTGTCCAATAATGTATTTATCTAAATGCTCTACAATCTCCCTTGGAATAAGCTCTTTTCCCTGCAATATCTTCATAATTAACTCCTTATTTCCTTTCAATAATCAGAATTCTTGGATATGATTTAAAATGTTTAATTCTTATGCCAACATAAACATAAGCATCTTTAAACTTCCAGTAATAGTGTACCACAGTAAAGTTAGGATGACTTATTGTTCTTGATATTGGATATCCGTACAATTTAATCAAACATTTTTTTAATTTAAAAACAAAATCCCTCGCTTTCTGGGGGTCTTTTTTGTAGCCAAACCATACATCTATCGCCTTTATCTTTGTGCCTTTAAATATTGGGAATACACTTGCAAATTCGTCACAAAATTTTAAAGTAAAAGACTTCCCCGAATGCAGGTACAACCCGTTGGCCTTTGCAGTAGTCAAAAATTCTTTAAAAGACATACCGGGTTTTAAGCCAAAAAACCCGGGGAATGGCTTTGATGAGCAACTGTTAAAAATCAAAATTAAAGACATTAAAAATAAAAATGATAATTTTTTCATATCAAACCTCTTTATTTTTTATAGTTAGCAATCCTTTAAGCTCTAAAAACCTCAAAAGTTCAATGCAATCATTAAAATTACACTTTAAGCATGCAAACTTTAAAAGCGTGGATTCATCGTTCATGGTGGTCATAATTGCAAGCCCCTCGTAACTTTCTATTATCACCCTTAAATAAAAGATGTTTTCCTTTTTTGTTGTTGCAAAAATCTCCACAGTATCATGGTCTTTTAAACCTGAAAATTTACTATTTCCTGACAATTGAGTTTACCCCACAATCAAAATTTCCGTATAGCCTTACAATTGTGTTCGGATTGGCTCTTTCAACAATCTCCTCTTTACCCGGGACAAATATATTATCAACATTAACCTTTTCAAACTTCAGCCCCCTATCCCTCAACTCTATGGTGTCTCCTTTATTCAGAGGGTTTCTCAAAAGTATTTCAATGAAGCTGTCTGTTTTTTTAACCACTGCACCTACAAATGCAAACTGGTTTATGTATTTTGAGGATTCAAAATTGTATGACGAGGAATCAGGTTTCCCCTCCAGAAAGTTTGTAGTAAAGCCCCTGTTGCTTACCCTTGACAATTCTTCTGTTAAAAACTTCAATTCCTGTTTAAACTCCATTACCCTTCCCTCACAAATGGTATCAATTGCATGCCTGTAAACATCTGTTGTAACCGCAACATAGTGAATTGACTTCATCCTTCCCTCAATCTTCAATGACGAAACCCCTGCATCGATAAGTTTGTCCAGAACAGGCAATGAGCATAGGTCCTTTGAATTGAATATATAACTCCCCCTATTATCCTCTTCTATTGGGAAGTACTGGCCTGGCCTTTCAGATTCTTCAAGCAGTTTATAGTTCCACCTGCAACTTTGAGTGCACTCTCCCCTGTTTGCACTTCTTCCAGTCATATAAAGTGATAGAAAACACCTTCCAGAGTAAGCAATGCACAATGCACCGTGGGCAAAAACCTCAATCTTCCCTTTCGCATTATGGCAGAGTCTTTTTATCTGCTCTATATTCAATTCCCTTGCAAGCACTATTCTCTTTGCTCCATTGGAAAAGTAAAAGTTTGCAGCAATTGTATTCATTACATTCTGCTGTGTTGATATATGCACATCAATGTCCGTAATTTCTTTTGCTAAAAGCATAATTGACGGATCTGAAACTATTATTCCGTGAGGTTTTATGGAGTCTATCTCATAAAGGATTGCCTTTATCTCATCAAGGTCTTCATCAAAAGGGAATATGTTTAATGTTACATAAACCTTTTTGCCTATCTCATTTGCAAAGTTTACAGCCTCACTTAACTCCTCCAGTGAGAAGTTTCCTGCAAAATTCCTCAACGAGTAATTTTTTAATCCAAGGTAAACTGCGTCTGCACCAAAGTGAAAGGCTGTTTTGAGTTTTTCAAAGTTTCCTGCAGGAGCAAGCAATTCCGGTTTCTTTATCTTTTTTTTCTCCACTTTCTTCTCCAGTAATTTACCTGATACTCTTTTACATACTTTAAGTGTTGGTTATAAGTTTTACTAAACAAATGTTTTCCCTTGTTATTTGATACGAAAAATAGGTAATCGGTTTTAGCCGGGCAAAAAGCAGACTTTATGGCGTAAAAGCCAGGATTTGCGATTGGCGTGGGAGGCAACCCCCTGATGTAATAGGTGTTAAACGGGTGCTTCATTCTTATGTCTTTTTTCCTTATATTTCCGTCGTACCTTCCTTCAAGTGTCAATGCATAGATAATGGTCGGGTCACATTCAAGCCTCATACCCTTTTTCAATCTATTGTAAAAAACAGATGCAATAACAGGCATTTCAGACTTAACAGAAGTTTCCTTTTCAACGAGAGATGCCAATTTTAAAACATCGTAATCATCAAGAGAAGTCTTTTCGTTTATTTTACAACCGCTTTCTTTTGCTTTTTTAAAAACCTCTTTAAACCTTGAAACCATCTGCTCAATTACCTCTTTTTCACTTGCATTTGCCCTGAAAAGGTATGTGTCAGGAAAGAGGAAACCCTCAAGTGTTGTGGCGTTTTTAAAGTTGTCAGGCAAAAAATCCCCCGGATTATAGAAGTAT
>JALSOA010000087.1 GCA_026986725.1 Acidobacteriota bacterium | reverse complement strand
CCTGTTTGCCGCTGCCTATCTTTCCGCCTAACCCCAATTTAAAGGGAAGAGAAACTTTTTTAATAATCCCGCCACCCTTCCCTATAACAACCCCGATTCTCAACACAACAACCCTTGTTTTATCCTTTAAACCAGAAGCTGCTTTCTCCCACTCAACACAGAGCCTTCCAAGAAAATCATCCCTTATGCTTTTGCATTCTTCGCTGCAAAGCATTCCATCCCGATACAAACCAACTGCCGACGCTGACACAAAAAAATCAAGATGCAAACCAATTTTTTTAACTGTCTCAACTATTGTTTTTGTTAAATCAACCCTGCTATTTAACAACTCTCTCCTGTAAGATTTAGTCCATCTCTTGATAATGGGGGCACCGGCAAGGTTAACTACCCCGTTCACATTGGTCAACTTTTCTTCAAGTTTTTTTTGGTTTTTGAAATCTTCTCTCAACAAAGGGACAATGTTATAACCTTTACTCTTTAATTCAGGTATCAAATACCCTGCAATAAAACCTGTTGAGCCTGAAATTGCAACCGTTTTTTTCATATTTTAATTATATCAAAACCTAATCCCCTTTTATTTCAGTTTTAAAAAACTCCAGTGCCCTCAACTCTGACCAGTAAAAACCGTCCTCCCTCTTCAAAACAAACCCAACATGCCCGCCGTACCTCGGGTATTCAAGGGTTAAATAAGGATTCTTCACATTATCAGGATAACAGTTTTTACCCAAAAAAGGGTCATCCTTTGCATTAACTATCAATGCCGGTACCATGATATCTTCAAGATACTGCTTTGAACTGCATGTTTCCCAGTAATGGTAAGCATCTTTGAAACCGTGAAGGGGGGCTGTGTACCTATCGTCAAAATCCTTAAAATTCTTTATACTGTCGTACCCTTTGAGTGAAATAATTTCCGGAAACAACTTCTCCTTTTCCTCTAACTTTTCTCTTAACATCTTCAAAAACCTTTTCATAAAGATCTTGTTTACAGGCTTTGCCAGGGTTTCGGAAGTATCTCTTATATCAAGGGGAACAGAGAAAGCAATAACCCCTTTAATTTCTTTTAAAATTTTATCCCCTTTTTTACCTGCATAGTAAAGGCTCAAATTTCCACCCATACTGAAACCAATTAACACTATGTTTTGGAACCCTTTTGTTACAGCATGCCTTATAACACATTCAAGGTCTTCTATCTTGCAACTGTGATACATTTCAGGCTTTCTGTTGGCTTCCCCTCCGCAACCCCTGAAATTCCATGCAAGGGCATTTACCCCAATTGAATTGAACGCCTTAACCATACCCATCACATAAGCCCTGTCAGATCTTCCTTCAAGGCCATGAGAAACTATAACAAGGTAAGGAGATTCAGGGTTTACAACAGACCAGTCAAGAAGAAGAAAATCATTGTCGGGAGTTTCAATCCTTTCTCTTCTGTAAGTTACCCCATCAACCTTTCTGAAGTATGTTGGATAAATTGTATTCCAGTATCCACTTCTAAACAAAAAAGGCGGTTTGTAATCCACACTGCCTCCCTTTTATCATTTTTGTGTTTCCGACTATTTTCATCAATAGACAAAAACCTTCATTGTACGATAAGTTTATCATTAAAATAACATATTGGTACCTGTATTACTTAAAATTATAATCAACAGAACTGGTACTGTAATCTAAATTGTGTCAAAGAGGCCCCCCTGGAAAGGGAATCAGGCTATAATACCCGAAGAAAACAAAACCATTCCAGAGGAGACAAAAATCAGTAATATAATTTACACTCAACGAAAAGAACATTTCAAGGAATTATTTGGAAGATATTATATTAAAAGAAAGGGAACGCTATATGAAAACAAATGAATCAACAAGAGCCAACGATAATTACACAGGAAATCCTAAAACCATATTTGGAGAGATGGAACTTAACATACCGAGGACAAGGGATGGGAACTTCAAGACAAGCATAATGCCGGAAAGAAAAAGAGTGACCTTTATGCTTGATGAAATAATTAACGCTGAACACAGGGATGAAGGAAAAAAAGATGGAAGAGTTTATATTTAAGTGGAGCAGGATATACAGATTTTTGGGAAAC
>JALSOA010000086.1 GCA_026986725.1 Acidobacteriota bacterium | reverse complement strand
ATAAGGGAGGGAAAGTATAGTGTCAAAAGAACTCATAAGAAATTTCTCAATAATTGCACATATAGATCACGGTAAATCAACCCTTGCAGACAGGATTTTGGAAAAAACACAGGCTGTTGAAAAAAGGGATATGAAAGAGCAGATACTGGACGATATGGACCTTGAAAGAGAGAGGGGAATAACAATTAAAGCGCATGCTGTAACGGTGAAATACCAGGCAAAAGACGGTAAAGAGTACACATTTAACCTGATAGATACCCCGGGGCATGTTGATTTCTCTTACGAGGTTTCAAGGAGCTTGAAGGCCTGTGAGGGTGCAATACTTGTAGTTGACGCATCCCAGGGGGTGGAAGCTCAAACCCTTGCCAACGCTTACCTTGCAGTTGACAATGACCTTGAAATACTCCCTGTTTTAAACAAAATAGACCTTCCGGCAGCAGACCCTGATAAAGTACTTGAACAGATTGAGCATGTTATAGGTTTGGATACGGAGCATGCTGTTTTAGTTTCTGCTAAAACGGGGGTTGGGGTGGATGAGGTTCTTGAAAAGATAATAGAGGTTTTCCCCCCGCCAGAGGGAGATGAGAACAATCCCACCGCTGCATTGATATTTGATTCATGGTATGACCCTTACAGGGGGGTTGTAATTCTTACTAGGGTTTTTGATGGTAGAATCTATCCAAAGATGAAAATGAAATTTATGGCAACAGGCAAGGTTTACGAGGTTGACGAGGTTGGAATATTCACACCTAAAATGAAAAAAACAAAAGAATTAAAAGCAGGTGATGTGGGCTATGTTATTGCCGGAATAAAGAATATTCAGGACACCAAAATTGGGGATACAATAACTGAAGACGGGAAAGAATGCAAAGAGCCTCTTCCCGGTTTTCAGGAGATGAAGCCGGTTGTATTTTCTTCCTTCTTTCCAACGGAGAACACCCAGTACGATGATTTAAGGGATGCAATGGAAAAATTAAAATTAAACGATGCTGCATTTGTGTTTGAGCCTGAAACATCAGATGCCCTTGGCTTTGGCTTCAGGTGCGGATTTTTGGGGCTTCTTCACATGGAGATAATTCAGGAAAGGCTGGAGAGGGAGTACAACCTTGACTTAATATCAACAGCGCCAAGTGTTGAATACAAAATAACAAGGACAAATGGTGAGGTTGTCTATGTATCCAATCCGTCAAAAATGCCGGAAGCCCAATATATCCAGAAGATTGAAGAGCCGGTTGTGGATGCAACAATTGTCACGAAATCGGACTTTGTGGGTCCAATTCTTCAACTTTGCACAGAGAGAAGGGGTATTCAGAAAAGGCTTGAGTATCTTTCTCAGGAGAGGGTTTTGATTGAGTATGAATTGCCATTAAATGAGATTGTTATAGACTTTTACGATAGATTGAAATCTGTTTCAAGGGGATACGCATCGTTCGATTATTCAATTGCAGGAATGAGGGAATCAAACCTTGTTAAACTCGATATCCTGGTGAATGGTGAAATAGTGGATGCCCTTTCTGTCATTGTTCATAAAGACAAAGCATATTACAGGGCTCAGGCTTTGACAAGAAAGATGAAAGAACTTATACCAAGGCAGATGTTTGAAGTTGCCATTCAGGCTGCAATAGGCAGAAGGGTGATTGCAAGGACAACGGTTAAGGCTTTGAGAAAGAATGTTCTTGCCAAGTGTTATGGTGGAGATATTACAAGGAAAAGGAAATTGCTTGAAAAACAGAAGGAAGGCAAAAAGAGAATGAAGGCTGTTGGCAAGGTGAAAATACCTCAGGAAGCGTTTTTAGCAATTCTTAAAGTAAACGAAGATCAGAAATGAAAAAAATAATAATTGTTTCAATATCTGTTGTAATTCTTTTAATCCTTCTCTACGGTGCAGGTGAGATATTATCAACAAGGAAAGTTTCCTGCACAATAGAGATTAAAAGAGGAGACAGTATAAGGAAAATAGCAAATCAGGTTGCAAAAAAAACCCCATTTTCGCCGTCGTTTTTTTTATTGACCGTGAAACTTTTGAATGTTGACAAAAAAATAAAGGCCGGTTATTACTCTTTTTCAAGTTACTATAACCTCGTTGATTTCGTGAAAAGG
>JALSOA010000085.1 GCA_026986725.1 Acidobacteriota bacterium | reverse complement strand
TTATCTTGAGAAAAAAGAATTAAAACCTTTTTGTTAATGAAATCTGAATACTCCTTCCCATTCCATCGTTCATATAGCGAACCCTTGAAAGGTGTCTGTGATAGGATTTGTCTGTAATATTTGTTACTGCAAGGTTTAGCCTGAAATCTTTAAATGTTGCACTTGAATACAGGTTGTAACCGGTAAAACCGGGGGTTTCCTTTTCAAACTCTGCCACCCTGTCCTGACGGCACTCTGTATGGGCAACAAACCTCACCCTTGCCTTTACACCGTTAAATTCTTTTTCAAAGATAAGAGTATTGTTCAATATAACAGGCGGTATCTCGTAAATGTACTCTCTTTTTCTTACATCCCTTGCAATAACATAGGAGATGTTCCCCGTGTAAGAGAGGGATTTTGAAAAGTGGTAATGAAATTCCAGTTCCCCACCTTTCAGAACAACCTTTGTAAAGTTAAGCCACTTCCACACCTCAAGCCCGCTTTCAGGGTCAGTTTCCCCTGTATTTGCAATCTCTATAAAGTTTTCTATTACAGTCCTGAATAACCCTGCTGAAAAGTCAATCCTCTTACTTCTAAATCTGTATCCTAAATCAATATCCTTACCCCTTTCAGGGTGGAGATATGGGTTTCCTATATTTACAGAATCCTGATGAACCCCGTAGAAAAACCTTTCAAGAAGTGACGGAGAGCGAAAGGATGTTCCGGTGTTCATATAGAGGATCTGATTCCTGCTTATCCTGTAATTGACTCCAAATGAGAAGTTTGTGCTTCTGTCAGTATCCCTTACCCCTGAATAATAGTAATCAGAATCCTCGTCTGCACTTGCTTTAATGTAATTGTACCTTGCTCCTAAAGAGTACTTAAATCTTCCGTAATTGTCGTATTCATCTCTGATAAAGACACCGTATCCATACCTTTGAGAGGGGGGGATAACACCTGAAAATTCCTGAGGGATGTAAAGGCCTTCGGAAAGAGATTTTAAGCCACCCGTCTCTTTGACCAGGCATCCTCTCTGAAAGCATCAAGCCCAACTGTTATATAGTTGTGCGAAAAAATAAAGTTTGTGAAAGCCCTGAAATTCTTTGAGGTTTTGTTTAAAAATATCTCCCTTACAACATTGTCATTATCCGAATGCGGCAATTCCATATACATATGCCTGTGCTTAAACTGATTTGCAAACAGAAAGGTAAAACCAAGCCAGTGATAGCCGTAAGATTTGAAAGAAAGCTCCCCCTGAACCCTTTTGTATTCATTGTTTTTAAACCCCATATCAATTGCATAAGGGTTAACAGGTACCCCTAAATCACCCTGCATCCCATAGTAATTAAGCCTGAAAATGGTTTGATTTTTTTCATAGTTTAAACCTGAATTAAAGTAATACCCCTTTGAGTATGAGTTTTTCAAAACACCATCTGGGGTTTCAACATCTCCAAAATCCTTATTTAACCCCTGAAAGTAAACATTGAAATCCCCGATCTTCTTTGAAAAGAAAAAATCCTGTTTTTTCCCATCTGTACCTGTTTGATAGAAAAGTGAGAGATAGTTTTCAGGGGTTCTAAAATCTCCGTAACCGTTTAAGTACATATTTATAACCCCGCCTATTGCATCTGAGCCGAATGTTACAGATGCTCCGCCCTTCATAATAGCAACAGAGTTTAAAAACTCAGGTGCAATTGAATAGGTGTGATTACCTCCTCCAAACTGCTCCTCCTGCCTTATCCCGTTTACAAGCAACAGCACCCTCTCATCGTATAACCCCCTTACAACAGGCCTGATACTTGAATTGCCGGTTGAGGAAAAGGTTACTCCCGAAGTTTCCTCAAACAAGGATGCAATTGAGGAAGGAGCCTTTATGTTTAACTGTAAACTATCAATAAAGTTAACAGACTTGTTTGCTTCAAAAACATCATCCCTCTTCAAGTCGCAGGTAACCTCTATGCTCTCATCAACCTCGGCTTTTTTCTTCTTTTTACTAACTTTTTTTCACTTTGAGCGTTAACAGAAAAAAATATGAGAAAAATGGAAAACAAACATACAAAACTCTTCATAATACCCCCTTTATTTTTTTAAGAAATTGAATATGGATTCAGGCTATAAAGGGGGGCGGCCTGTTTACAAAATCGGTGGATAGTGCGGAAA
>JALSOA010000084.1 GCA_026986725.1 Acidobacteriota bacterium | reverse complement strand
TTTAAAAAAACAAAAAAGGGGCTTTAAGCCCCTTTGATTTATTTTGCCTTTTTGCTCCACTCTTCAATGGATCTTTTGTAACTCTGGATAAAGTCAGGCCTTGAATGATTCTTTTCTCCAATATTTAACGCCTTTTTCTCCAATTCAACAGCCTTATTGTAATCACCCTTCAATGCGTAAAGGTTTGCAAGGGTATCAATAAAGGCATCGTTAGGAACAAGTTTTACAGCCTTTTCACTTAAAGATATAATGTAATCATCAGAGTGTTTTTTAGTGACAAATTCCCAGCAAATATTGTTCAACATATTTGCAAACCCTTTATCGCCAAGCAATTTCTTCACCGAATCAGTGTCAAGGTTAGTTTTTATAACATCTTCAGCCTCTTTGATCCTTCCTCCGTAAAGGTAAGCAAAAGCAATTTTTTCATAAAGTTCAGCCTTTTTTTGTCCGTCTGCTTTTGATAGAGATTCTTTATACTCTTTTATAACCTGCTCAGTCAGTAAGCCTAAAAACCTGTTAAAATAACTTACATAATTAAATAAATTGAGGTTTTTATCTACTTTTGAACCCTTAAATTGAGAATAGAGTTTATACTCGTAATCGGCAAGAATTTCAGCCTCTTTTTTCTCATTCTCCTTAGAGAGATCAAGTGCAGAAGCATTGTAATAAAGGCTGAATGCAATGTTTTGCAGCATATTTTCTTTGTCTTTTAACGGAAGGTTTTTATCCATCACCACATTTAAAGAATCCTCTATTAAATTGTTTGCTCTCTTTATATCATCCTTTTTAATTAAATAGGCAAGTAAAAATCCATATAAATTTCTTGCTCTTAACAGCAAGGTTTTAATATTTCCCTCTTTTAACAATAAATCAACTCTTTTATCAACACCGGGGTAATCAAAATTATAGAAAAAGCCAATTATTTCAAATTGAATAATGTTTTTATCATACTCAGATAATTTTGAAATATAGTTATCAAAAATTCCTTTCCATTCTTTTTCAAAAACATCCCTTTTCACACCCTCTTTGCTTTTAATGTCAAGCAATTTTGAAAATACATTTTGCAGAAGTTTCTCCACGCCTTGAAAATAAACTGATTCGTCATTCCCTTTGTAATTGTCAAGTGCTGTTTTTAAAATTTCAATCCTTTTATCAGTCTTCCTGTGATCAAAAGAATCGGCAAAAGCAATGGCATCTTTCAAAGATACCTTACCCTTTTTTATAAGATCAATTATATTGTCTTTCGTAATATTCTTTGTAACCATCTTGACGGTATTCAGGTAAAAGTCAATATCCATCCTTGCGCCAACAATTGTAGTTAACTCTTTTCCTTCTGAATTGAGTATCTTAATTGTGGGGAAAGCCCTGACTTTGTACTTCTTCAACAACTCCCTTCCTTTTTTAGTGGTCCCCTCAATATAAACAGGGACAGCATATTTTAAAATATCGGCAAATTTTCCACTTGAATATACATTTGCCTTAAGCATCTGGCAGGGATGGCACCATGTGGTTGAGAAATCAACAAAAACAAGTTTCTTCTCTTTTTTAGCCCTTTCAAAAGCCTTATCAATTGAGTACTCTGTGAACCAGTTAATCTGCCCTATCTTCACAAACTCTGACTTTTCACCCTTTTTTGGAGAAAATGCGTACTTGTTGATAAAACCCTTGCTCTGATAAAAAAGAAAACCGGAAAAAACCAATAAAACAAAGAAAATTAACCAGAGAATTTTTCTCATACTTCCTCCACTATTTTTTTAAATTATTTTGCATTTTCAAGTATCTTTTCAATGTTTTCCCTGCTGTAAACCTCAATGTTCATTCCCCAGAGCCTCATAATCTCCTCAGCCTTTTCAGAAATCCCGGGGATAGCATCCTTATCCACTCCAATTTCGCTTAAAGAAACAGGGGCACCTATTGATTTTAGCCAGTTTTTAAAAACCTCTATTGCTGCACTTTCATCATTGACAGAGCCGAAAAGGTTTGATGAAAACCTTAAAAGAAGAGATGAAATATTCTCTTTCATAAAATTCATCCATGCAGGCATAACAACTGCAAGCCCTGCTCCATGTGCAACTTCCGGGAACAACCCGCTTATTGCATGCTCTATTGCATGGTTTGGAAATTCACTTTTACCAAGCCCTGTCCTTATTAAACCGTTGAAGGCAACTGTAACAGCCCACATGTGTGCCGCCCTGTACTCATAGTTATCAGGGGATATCAATATGTTTTCACAGGTTTCTTTCAAAGTTTTCAACACCCCGTCAGCAATATTCAAAGATAATGGATTGTATTTTGCAGTATGGTTAAAGTAAGGCTCAACAATGTGGGATATTGCATCAACCGTGCCGTAAACAATCTGCTCTTTCGGCAAAGTCATTGTGTATTCAGGGTTTAGAAACGATGCTTCTGGATAAAGAGCCTCTCCCCCTGTTGATAATTTCAATCCAGTTTCTTCATCCGTGATTACAGAGCCCATATTCATTTCCGATGCAGTTGCAGGAAGGGTAAGCACGGTAACTATTGGCAAAGCATCTTTGACAACCTTCTTTCCCGTATAAAAATCCCATACATCAAAGTCAACAACAGCGCCTGCTGCTATTGCCTTTGATTCGTCTATAACACTTCCTCCCCCCGCTGCAATAATAAAGTCAACCTTCTCCTTTTTTGCAATTTCAATCCCTTTTCTTGTGTGAGATAAAACAGGGTTTGGCTGAACACCTGAAAATTCGACAACATCCATCCCCGCTTTTTTAAGCGCATTCATTATGTCATTGTAAGCACCGTTTTTCTTAATAGAGCCTTTGCCGTAAACAAGCAATACCTTTTTGCCGTGTTTTCTTACCTCTTTATCAAAGTGTTTCATACAGTTTTTACCAAAGTAAACCTTAACAGGGTTATAAAAAACAAAATCCTTCATAATCCCTCCTTAAAAATCAAGAGGTTTTTTTATAATTCCAAACCCCTGTTTACCGTCAAGTTTTACAACAAAGGGGGAGTCAGCCCGGTAAAGTTTTAGAAAATCACTCTTTTGCTTTAACTCAACAGATTCTAAGACACCCCAGTCAAAAAAGTGGTTTTTATCTTTATGATCAACATAGAAATACCCTATTCTTGCCGAAAGCATAGCCTGAAAAAAGTGATTACCTTTTGATGGCTCCACCCTGAAATCATGTTTGGTGTATTCCACCACAATCTTTGCCTGAGATATTGCATTCCATTTGACAGGGATTCCATTCCAGGGGTCTCCAGTACCAAGCCTCCCTGGCACCACCAGTATATAATTTACCTTTTTACTTTTCATTTCTTCGTTTATAGCCTCGATCTCTTTTGCTATATCTTTTGTCCTTGTTCTGTCAAAAGTGTCAGGTGGAACGACAACGATGTGCTTAATGCCATCATAAATACCATTTCCCATAGTTTCATCTGAATAGCAGAGAGATCGCTTTATTTCACTTTTCTCAATGAGGACGGTGCCAAGACCGCTTCCTGAAATTAAAGGTTTGTTCTGCAAAAGAAAAAACTGATGCTTTCCATTTTTGTTCAGGTTTATCGCAAATTCAATTTCAGATGATTCACCAATTGCCTTTGAGGATAAGTTTAGTATTTCAGATACAACACCAGAAAACGGGAAATACTTATTTTTCAATAAGTTATCAAAAGTTAGTACCCTCCTTGCACCATTTTCCGGAAAATCGGTAATTCTCCCATCTTCTGGGACAAAGTACTGACACACAAAATCAAGCGGTTCAACAATATTAAAATCATTTATCTTCAATTTTTCAAGACCGGATAATTCCCCCTTCTTTGCATTAAAGTCCGATTTTTCAAGGTTTAACCCGTAAAAGAATTTCTGGCTTTGTTTTAAATGATCTTCTCCATTCATGCAAAGCGGATCAACGGTTGGGCTTGCAGGAGATACCCTTTTTATATACCTGCACTCTTCAAATATTTTTCCAAGTCCGAATGCAATGTAAACCACTCCATCTTCCGGTTTTAAATACGACAGAGGATAAAAGTTGTAACTTTGAGCAATGCCGGATACAACCGGGAAGTAATACTTTCCATAAGCCTTCCCAACTATCTTTTGAATAAGTACAGCCATTTTTTCTTCTTCAAGTTTAAAATTAGTGTTTTCAACGAACCTTTTTGCAATGTTTGAAAAAACAGAAGCGTAAACCATTTTTATAGACGCAACAAGATTGGCCAATCTGTGATCAATGGACCTCTCATTGTTTGCAAGCATGAAGGTTTTATAAATGCCTGCAAATGATAGGGTTTGGGAATCTTCAAAAATAGAAGAAGAACGAACAGCAATAGGGGTGTTTACTTTGTTCAAAACCTTCTCAAGGTCTTTTTCAACCCCCTTTGGGAGTTTGGAATTAAGAAATAATGCCCTTATTTCATCTTCGTTGTTAATATTCATTGCCCTTTCTTTCAACCTGTTTTTTGAAATAAACTCTTCATAAATGTCCGTGGCTAAAACTGTTGAAAAGGGAACCTTGATCTCAACATTTTTAAATCTGTCATCCAGTCCGGATTCAGTCAGTATTGCCTGCATAAAAGCAAGACCTCTTGCTTTTCCACCAAGTGACTCTTCACCTATCTTTACAAATATTGCAGACTGGGCATCAGAAAGTGCCTGAAGACTTATAACAGACTTCAATTTACTCTGAAGAAGGTGCTTTTTTATGGTACTGTGAAGATATTTTTTTATCTCATCAACGCTTCCAAAATCATCAACAGTTTTTGTTCTTAAAACCTCTGCGATCTCAAATTCAGTTCTTGCCCTGAACCACATTGAAAAATGATTCTTTTTAGCATGATAAAGTACACTTTCATCTGGTATATCAAGTATTTTATCTGCGAACTCCTCAAGGGTTTTAGCCCTTGTTATTATCTTTCTGTCGGGATAGCGAAAAACAAAATCCCCAAACCCAAAATTGTGAAGAATGTATTTTCTTAACTGCTCAACCATGTTTTTTGAAAGTTTATGAAAAAAATCAACCCCCAGTCTTTTAGCAATCTTCTTGTTTTTAAGGTTCGATGATTGAAGTATAACATTAAGATCTTTGATCTCACTTTTCACAGTTTTTACCAGATCAAATCCTGCATCAACACATAATTTCCCACCCTTAGGGTATTGCACATCCGATATTATTCCAAGCAGGTTTTTTTTATAACTTTTAAATATTCTAATCGCTTCTTCAAAGGTTTCCGCCGTAACAATTTTGGGTCTTGCCCTTACCCTTAAAAGCACATCAGATTCATTGATTGAATCAGTTAAGATCTTTCTTGTCTGTTTCAGTATCTCAGTGTAAATTAAAGGGAGAAAGAATGAGTAATACCATGGAGAGTCCTCAACCACAAGTATGACATTAACCCCAAGCCCTGTGTCATTATCCATGTTTTTCATATCCTCAACATATTTGATAATAGCAAGAAACAACTTTGAGTCACCAAACCAGTAAAACACCTTATCAATGTACTTCTTTTCCCTGATAACCATGAGGACATCCCTTTCAACAGGGGCATAGGTGAGAAGAATAACGGGGGTATCGGGGCTCATTGATTTCACGGATCTTCCAAATTCAATCGGACTCATATCTGAAAGCCTCGGCATGGTGATAATGAGATCAAAAGAGTGTTTTTTTAGAAAATCAATCGCCTCTTTTGCAGAACTAACCCTTGTAATTCTTGGAATATAATGAAGGTCAAGTTCAAGAAAATCGTTGAATATCCTCTTTGTTAAAGCACCATCTTCTTCAAGTATGTAAGCATCGTAAGGAGAAGAAACAAGCAAAACATCCTGCACATGATACTTCATTAAATTGTAGAACTTGTCTATTTTTGATGGAAAAACAGGAACCGGAGACATAACGCTATTTTACAAACTGCATCTTGTAATAGACAGGATTAAGCCTGTCCCCTGTCGCTTCTTTCACAAATTCATCCCACCTGTAAAGTGCACCCGGCTTAAACACCTTTTCAACAAAGTAATCCCCAATCCCCTTATTTTCACCCAAAAATGTTTGCTTTATGTTTTCCGTGTGCAGTATGTTCTTTGCAATGTAATAGTTCATCTGTGATGCAAATAATTCCCCAAGCATATAATTGTGATAGTAAACAGGGTATGCCGAGATGTGTATTTTTGCCGCCCAATCAGGGTTGTTTCTTCCGTCAGGTTTTTTGACCAATTGATACTTTTCCTTTAACTTCCACCAGTAATTGTTAAAGTAATCCACTCCCTTTTCAGGGTGTGCATACAACTCTTTCTCAAACCTTGTCATTACCTGACACCACCTTGAAAAAACAAGCTGCTGATACTTCTGCATTCTGTAAAGTTCAGGTGCAATCCTGTTTGCTTCTTTTTCAGAAACACCGCAGTATTCCTTCAAAAATTCAGGGTTTTTGGACTGCCTTCCAAACAGCATTGCGACAGCCTCTGTTGTAAAGGTGTGGCATGCTTCCCTTAAAACATAGGGGAGTTTTCTGTCAATGTATTTGTCGTAAACAGCATGCCCCAACTCGTGCAAAACAGTGTCCATCCAGTATTCATTATCCTTAACATTTGTAAGTATTCTAACATCACCCTCTCTGTCAATATCCGTGCAGAACGCATGCTGCATCTTGCCCTCTTTTTCATACAAACTGCTTCTTTCAAGAATTTCATTTACATCAAGCCCTATTGAGGAGTAAAACCTTTTGGCAATTGCAACAATGTCCTTCCCCCTGTAATACCTGTCAAGGTCAACATTGTCAAAGGATATCCCCTCCTGAAAAAACGGGTCTTCGTAATGCCAGGGCATTATTTTTTTTGAAGAAATGCCGTATCTTTCAGCAAGCATTCTGTCTATATCCTTTTTAACCTTTGCGTACTCAGGGGCAATTTCCCTGTCCAACTCGTCTAAAAGCCCAATAATCTCTTCAGGGGTCTGCTCGTTCAACTGCAAAGCCATGTCAAAGTAATCCCTGTATCCCAGTGACCTTGCAAGTTTGTTTCTCAACTTTGCAAGTTTAATAACATCCTCTGCAACAACCTTCCCTATTTGCTTTGAGGCAAGCCAGGCATCTTTCCTCAACTTCATATCTCTCTTTTCTTTTCTCAAAATCTCTTTCAACTGATTATCGGTAACCTTTTTGCCGTTCAGATTTGCTCTGAATGTGTTAAACCTCTCTTCAATACTGTTTTGAAGGTCAATAATCTCCTTTAAAATGTTCGGGTCCCCCTGTTTGCCTGCATAGGCAAGGTAAATCAGGGTTAACTGCCTCTTTAAAACCCGGTCTTTTATATCTTCCTTTAAAAACTCTTTCAATTTCAAAAAATCGTCCCTGTTTGAGTGAATCTTTGCAATCTCAAACTCAATTTTTGCAGCCTCTTTGTACTTTTCAGGATTTCCTGTTGTGGAAGCCTCCCAGGAGGCAAGGTTTGCCTGTTTGTAAAGAGGGGCAACCTTTTCAACATAGTTTTTTATAAAAAGTCTCATCTCATTCTCCCTGTTTAAGTGAATATTGCAGGAAACCATTAAAAAACACCCTAAAAAAAGAAGCGAAAATAATCTCATAATCCCCCCGATTACTTTATTCTCTTAAACCTTGTTCCCTCTTTTGTATCTTCAAGGATTATGCCTCTTTCTTTAAGCATATCCCTTATCTCGTCTGCCCTTTTAAAATCCCTTCTCTTCCTTGCCTCATTCCTCTCCTCAATAAGTTTCAAAATCTCCTTATCAGGAAAATCGCTTGAAAAATCAAAAACCGCAAAAACAGTGTTCAGTTTTTCAAGAAAATCAAGAACCTCGTCCCTGTTAGCCTCAGGTATGTTTGAATCGGGATAAAGTTTGTTAACTTCCCCTAAAAACTCAAACAAAGCCCCAAAAGCCCCCGATACATTCAAATCCTCTTCCATTGAATCTTCAAAAGATTTTCTGTACTTTTCAATCAAACCCTTTATTCTCTCATCGTAATCACTTTTGTTTTTAGTCTGGGACACAGCCTGATAAAACCCCTCAACCCTCTCAATAGCCTTTTCGGCAGCCTTTACACTTTCAAGGGTAAAATTCAATTGTTTTCTGTAATGGGAAGATATAAGAACATACCTTATTGCCCTTGGATTGTACCCCTTTGAGATTAAATCCCTTAAAGTGAAGAAATTTCCAAGTGATTTGCTCATCTTTTTCCCTTCAACTATGAGGTATTTGCAATGAAGCCAATAGTTTGAAAAAGGCTTTCCAGTTGCAGCCTCGCTTTGAGCAATCTCATTCTCATGATGCGGGAAAATAAGGTCTTCCCCCCCTGCATGCAGATCTATTGTCTCCCCAAGGTACTTCATTGCCATAACAGAGCATTCAAGGTGCCAGCCTGGCCTTCCCTCGCCCCATGGAGACGGCCAGGAAGGTTCCCCTTCCTTTCTTGCCTTCCACAAAACAAAGTCTCTTACATCGTCCTTTTCATACTCGTCAGCATCAACAGACACCCCTTCCTTTATCTCCCTTTTATCAAGTTTTGACAGCTTGCCGTACTCTTTAAAGGCTGAAATATCAAAGTAAACAGAGCCGTCTTTCTCATAGGCAAAGCCCTTATCAATAAGTGTTTTAACAAGCTCAATCATCTCTTTTATGTGCTCGGTTGCCCTTGGATTGTATTCAACCTTTTCAATATTGAGGGTTTCGCAATCTTCAAAGAAGGCCTTTTCATACTTTTCAGTGTACTCTCTCAACGACAATCCCTCTTCATTTGCCCTTCTTATTGTTTTATCATCAACATCGGTTAAATTCATAACCTGCACAACTTTATACCCTTTATACTTCAAATACCTTCTGAATATATCCTCAAAACAGAATGTCCTGAAATTGCCTATGTGTGCATAATCGTACACCGTCGGGCCACAGGTGTAGATCCTTGCCTCTTTATCTCTCAATGTTTTAAACTCTTCAAGTTTCCCGGTTAATGTGTTGTAAAGTTTCATACTATCCTCCTGCTATAACTTCAAATGGTATTATAACCTAACTTTAAATGTAATACCATTCAATAAATTGAAGAACATAATGGTTTAAATTGTTTAAGGATTTTTGTCTGAATATAAAAATGGTAGCGGGGGTGGGATTTGAACCCACGACCTTCGGGTTATGAGCCCGACGAGCTACCTGGCTGCTCCACCCCGCGACAGGTAATTTTTATTATATTACCTGTACCATGATTGTCAACAGGAAATTGTACCTTGACCATAAATGGATATAAACATATTGACCCACCTGAGGGTAAATTTTAAATGTTGACAAGAGGGGACTAAAATCCACCACCTCCTCCGCCCCCTCCGCCACCACCGGCACCACCTCCTCCGGAAAAGCCTGAAGATGACCCCGGTGCGGAAGATGAAGAGGATATTGTGCTTGACATTGAGGATACCATTGCAGTTGAAAATGTAGCTGGTGCAAATCCGTGTCTGTAAAAATCATCACCCTCAAAGTTTTCTTTCAATGCAGCCTCGTCTATTGCGTTTTCAAACTTTTCACTCCACTCTTTTTCAACATCCAGTGCAATGGCGTAAGGCAAAAACCATTTGAATGTGTTTACATCTTTTTTAAACTTTATTCCATACTTTATGTAATCGCTTTCAGCCATTGAGAGGTAAAGTTTGAGCCCTTCTATTTTGTCCATAATCCTCCTGCCATAGGGAGTTGGGGCTTTCAATAGGTGATAGAAAACTGCATTTAAGATTATTATGGCTATGACAATTACAAGGTCGGGTAAAGATGCCCCCTGAACAAAGAAAAACATACCGCCTATTTCACCTAACGAAAATACCATTGAGACAAGAAAGATACCTATAACCTGAACAAATCCTCCTGATCCGCTTCTATAAGCCTTCCACTTGTTTATGAACTCCTTCCATAGACTGATGACAGCAATACTCCAGAATGAAAGCCAAATAGTTGCAAACCCTGTAAAAAAGGGGATCCTGGTAGATAACACAATAAGAACAAAAACAAAAAAAGAAATTATTGCTCCGGGAATGAAAAACTTTGTGTTTGAGTAAAAGTATTTGTTTTCAGCAAATTTTTTTAAAGCCTTTTTAAACTTCGTTATGCCATTTCTTATCTCCTGATAGTTTGCCCGTTTTATTTTAAAGTACCCGCCTATTGCAAGCCATTCATCGTACAACTCCTTTTCTTCAACAGAAAGAGAAGAAATGTCCTTTGTCAGCCTTTGAAGGGAGTAAATTTTGCTTTTTTCATATATTTTAATTACCCCTTTTATTGCCATATTAACTATTGCACTTACAAGACACCTGTCTGTGTACCCCATTTTAATAATGTATGCAATCTGAGCGGGTGAGAGGTTTTCCGGTGGCTCAAATTGAGGCACAATTGCTCCCTTTTCAGGGTCTTTTCCAACTTTGAACCACATTACAATGTAATAGAGAAATATGATTATTAAACCTGCCAATCCTATGAAATAAGACGGATTGTCTTCAACATAAAGGGTAAATTTTTCACTTTTTGTAGGCTCGTGGACAATGCCCTTTTTAAATCCAACGACTATTGTAAAACCCTCTTTTTTGTTCAATTTCCTTGTGGTCTCAAATACAAGCCTTCCCATTTCATCTATGTATGCCTTGAATGCCCTTTCCCTTGAGCCGCTATATCCTGTGTACGCGGTCCATTTAAGGAAATTTTCAGGACCAAATCCCTGTGGCAATGAAACATAAGCCTCAGCACTTAAAATCGGAAAATCCCAGCCCTGCCCTGTAACATTCCAGTAAAGTTCATCGTGGTCTTTAAAAAAACCTATCTGTCTGTCTGTCCTGTAAGTAAGCCTGAAAGTGTATATCCCCGGTTTTATCAACCTGCTTTTGGAACCCATATACACCCTGTATCCATTTACTCTTTTTTCAACCCAGTAGTTTATATTTTCACCATTCCTTTCAACAGACACAACCTCAAACCTTACCTTCACCTTTCTTCCCATTTTGTCAACATAGTCTGTTGGAAATTCCCTGTAAATACCCCTTTTTATCTTATCCCCTTCGGCACGAACCTTAATACTTTCAATAACAAAAAGAGTGTTATCCCTTCCAATTGTTATATCGCTTTGATAATCAAGTATCTCTTCTGCTGCATAAAGGTTGAATAAAAAGAATGAAAATAAGATAAGGAAAACAAAACGCTTCATATTAGGCCTCCTCAAAGTCAAAGTATTCAAGGGGTTTTAGTCTTAAAACTCTTGCAAGAACAACATTCGGGAATTTTTCAATATAGGTGTTATAAGCCTGCACCACACCGTTATAAAATCTTCTTGCCTTCTGCAAATCCTCTTCAATCTCTGTTATCTCTTTTTGCAGTTCAAGGTAATTTTCATTTGCCTTTAAAATAGGGTAATTCTCTGAAAGTGCAAAGAGTGTTTTTATACTCTCCCTGATCTCCTTCTCTTTGTCCAAATCTTTTGCCCTTGAATTTAGAGCAAGAGCCCTTGCCTTAACAATCTTTTCCAGAGTGTTTTTTTCAAAATCGGAGTATGCCTTTACAACATCAATCAATTTTCCGAGAAGGTCAGCCCTTTTTTTAAGGAATACATCAATATCTGCTTCAGCCTGCTTTGCAAGGTTTTTAAAATAAACAAATTTATTGTACACAAACGCAATATAGATTAAAACCCCGATAACCAGAATTACAATATACTCCATCTTCCCTCTTGTATATTCAGTTTTTCTTTATTGTACGATTTCTAAAATATTTTGTTAAGAAAAATTCATTCCCAATCAAGTAATTTTTTTTCTCCTTTCAAACTTCTTTGTTTGCTTATATCCTGAGTAACCTCAAGAACCCCCCTGTATTTTCCCTGTCCGTCTCTTATTGCAAAATACTCAATTAAAACAAATTTCCCTTTGTAATTTATCCAGAACTCAGCCCTATCCCTTTCTCCATTTCTAAATTTTTCAATAATTTTATTGACAATTCCTATACTATCAGGGGGATGACAGTTTTGAACCTTTCTTCCAAGAACAGCCTTTGTTCTGGGAAAAATTCTATCCACTGGGTTTGAAAAAAACCTGACTTCGTTATTTTCATCAACAAAGGTAATATCAATAGGAAGGTGTTTGAATATCAATTCCAGTTGTTGTAAGGTTAATGAGCCTGTTTCAAGGTTTATCTCCAGACTTTTATCACCCCTGTCAACATCCTTTACTCCATCAATCCCTACCTCAACAAAGGGAAGCCCCATCTCCTTTACCTCACCTAAATGGGCATTTATCTCTTCCTCCTCAACTATTTCCAAAAGATATGGATAAAGGATTCTGTTCTCCCTGAAAGAAATGGCAAACATATCAAAAAAAAGCCTTCCCACCACCTTGTTGAACAATTTAAGGTCACATTCTCCTTTATCCAAAATTTCATTTACCAATTTCAAATTTCTTTTAATATCATCATCAAAAGACCACATGATGTGGGTGCATTTAAAATACTGCTCAACTCTTTCTAAAATGGGAAACACAATGTTTTCTTTAACAATGTAATGCTTTTCAAATTTTTTTAAGAGTTCAAATCTGTTTTTTATCTCTTCAAGTGTTTTTCTGTCTTTCTTTTTATTAATCAATTTAATAAGTGGCTTTATAGAGTTGAGTCTCTTCTCCATCTCTGCATTGTCCACCATCAAAAGGTGAACCAAACCATTTTCCGAGTATTTTAAAGAAGGGTAATTCTTTAACGGGATAAAAACTGTATGAAGAACTCTGTTTACTGTACTTTTAATTTCCTCCATGCTGTAACCATCTTCAACCAGTTTATGAAATGCCTTTACAACAATAGAAGGGGTAACCGACTCAATCGTTTCCCTGTAAACCCGGTACAACATTTTTCCACTTTCTCCTTTTAGCATTGAAACACAGTAAGAATAAAAATTATTTAACCTCTTTTCATCATTGCCACTCATTGAAATCTCCCTTTTTAAAATTTAAAACAAGATTTTTTAAATTACCCTTTCCGTAAACCTTTTTCCATTCTTTAATCATATCATCAACTGGAGGTTTAAAGCATACTCCCCTGTACCTGAGATAGGTAACAAATCTCTTTCCATTCTCCATATACTGAGGAAACACAGCATCTCTTTCGCCGTCAAACTCTATCAGAGGGTAACCTGCCTTTTCACATGTATCCACATCAAATGTTGGTGTTACCTTTAACCAACGCCCCAGATTAACAAAAGCGAAACCATGGTATGGAAACACATCGGATCCGAGAATCTTTTTGGTATCTTCTGAAAGTGCGTGATTTTTTATGTCTGCAAACCCAATTGCTGCAGGAATACCAGCCCCCCTTAAAAGAGAAACAAGCAAAATAGCCTTTTGAACACAAAACCCCTTACCCCTCCTTAAAACAGCACTCGATCTGTAATCCTTTTCAGTAAAAATGCCGGCAAACATGGTGTATTTAATTTCATCTCTTACAAAATAAAATATCTTCTTTGCTTTTTCCTTTTTATTAGAGGAGTTGCCCACAATGTTTTTTATTGTTTCCCTAACAAAATCATCCTCAAAATCAAAGAAAAAGTTACTTTTTAGAAAAAAATCTGAATGATAATTATCAATTTCATCATTCTTAAAACAATACTTCATGTTTTTAATTTTACCAGAGAATTATCTGGAGAATATTTAACAAAAAACAAAAAAACCCTTTTTAAATTGCTAATCATGGTCATATTTTAGTTTTTTCGGGTATAATAGTAAAAAAGACAGGATACTGGAGAGGGATATGAAAAAATTTGTATTAACATTAATCTTACTTGCAAATACACTTCTTTTTGCCCAGTGGTATGCCGACATTACAAACCCCCATGTTTACAAAACAATTACCAACCCACCCACACTTGGATTGCACCTTAAAAGGGTTGCAATTATGCCTGAAGGATACTATACCTCAAACGAACTTGCAGACCATATAACAACATACTTTGTTAACACAGGGAGAATAGAGGTTGTTGACAGGGAGCACCTCTACCAGATTTTAAAAGAACAAAATCTATCAATAAGCGGAAGGATTGACAAAGACAGCGCTGTAAAACTTGGCAAACTGTTAGGGGCAACCGCATTGATAACGGTAAATGTTTACACGGAAGAGTACAAAAAAGAAAGAAAAAGAGAGGAATTTAAATCAAAAGACAAAGTAAGAATCAAATACATTGCAAGATTAAACGGCTATTTAAAATTTTCCGTTAAAACAATTGATCTGCAAACAGGCAAAATCTTTTCGGCAAAGATCTTCGAAATTAACGATTACCTTGAAAAATACAAATACAATGAAAAACCGGACTTTCCCGACTACCATATATTGAAAGACAGAATGTATAAAAAAGCAATTGAAGGGATTTCAACACTTTTTATGCCGTGGAACCAGACCATATCCTTTGTTTTTTACAATTCAAAGAAATGCGGAATGAAAGAAGCCTACCGTTTTATTAAGGTTAAAGATTACAATTCAGCACTTGAAAAATCGTTTAAAGTGCTTGATTGCCTTAAAAATTCCGGTGCAAATACAAAGTATCTTTCAAGAGGCTATTACAACATAGGGATCTGCTATTTCCTGCTTGGAGACTATTCAAAGGCAAGGGACTATTTCTCAAAAGCATACACAATAAAAGATTATTCAACCTATAAAGATGCGATTCAGAAAGTCAATCTCACCGAACAAACAGAGATTGCCTTTTCAAACTATCTAAAAGAAGAAAGTAATACTCACAAAATTGTTGAAGAAGAACAGAATCCAAAACCTGAACAAAAAGAAACAGACAATGATGAAGACATAGTTAAAAAATTGAGAAAATTAAAAACCCTTTACGAGCAGGGGCTAATAACTGAGGAAGAGTATAAAGAGAAAAAGAAAGAGATTTTAAATTCACTTTAACATTTGTTTTTCTCAACCTTATTTAAAACACTTTGATCTTACTTAAAAAGTAAATTTTAAAAAATTTTAAATAAAAAAAATTTTATTTTACTTGATTTATTTTTTACTTTATTGTAAACTTAAAACAAACAATTGCGGGAGGAGCAATGGCTAAACAAAAAGGAATGGTTGTAATCGACACTGAAAACTGTAAAGGATGCGGGCTTTGTATTGCAAACTGCCCCACAAATACCCTTGGTTTTTCCGAAAACTTCAATGCAAACGGTTACCATTACTCTGAAATGAAACAGGACACCTGTATTGCATGCCAGAGTTGTGCACTTGTTTGCCCCGATGTTGTTATAACCGTTTACAGATTAAAAAAAGAAAAAACAGTTTAAGGAGTATATATGGGCGAAAAACTTTTAATGAAAGGTAACTACGCACTTGCCGAAGCGGCAATAAGAGCAGGCTGCGAAGGGTATTTTGCATACCCTATAACCCCTCAATCAGAGGTAGGGGAGTATATGTCGGTTCACATGCCTGAAAACGGAAGGGTTTTTCTTCAGGCTGAAAGCGAGGTTGCTGCAATAAACATGCTTTACGGTGCAGCAGGGGCCGGTTTCAAGGTTATGACATCGTCCTCTTCCCCCGGCATCTCCTTAATGACAGAGGGGATATCCTACATTGCAGGAGCTGAATTGCCCTGCGTAATAGTCAATGTAAACAGAGGGGGACCGGGTCTTGGCACCATTCAGCCCTCTCAGGGAGATTACTTTCAATCAACAAAAGGGGGAGGACACGGGGATTACAGGCTGATAGTTCTTGCACCCTCATCTGTTCAGGAGATTGCGGACCTAACCTACCTTGCCTTTGATTTGGCGTGGAAGTACAGGAATCCTGCTTTAATCCTGATGGACGGTGCACTTGGCCAAATGATGGAAAAGGTTGAGTTTAAACCTTACAATGAACCTGAAAGAGACATATCCTGGGCAACAAGGGGCAAAACACCGGACAGAGACACAAACTTTATAACCTCACTATGGATAAAACCAGAAGAGATGGAGCAGGTAAATTTAAGGCTTCAGGCAAAATACAAAGAGATTGAAAAAAACGAAGTAAGGTATGACGCCTACAACATTGAAGATGCAGAACTTATAATTGTTGCATTCGGGCTTTCCGCAAGAATTGCCTCAAAATCAATGAATCTTTTAAGGGAAAAGGGATACAAAGTCGGGCTTATAAAACCGATAACCCTATGGCCCTACCCATACAAAATACTTGAAAAACTGGCAAACAATGAAAGGGTAAAAGGCTTTTTTGTTACAGAGTTAAACTCAGGCCAGATGGTTGAGGATGTGAAATTGGGGGTAAACGGAAGAAAACCTGTCGGATTTTACGGAAGAATGGGGGGAATGATTTACTCTCCCGAAGAGATTGTTGAAAACATAATACCTTTCTGCGAAGAAATCGGCTTAAAGGCATAGGGGGAAAGTATGAAAACTCAAATTGACCCAAACAAATACGAAAAGGTTTTTGAAAAAACAGACGGCTTGAAGAATGTAAAAACCCATTACTGCCCCGGATGCGGACACGGAGTTGTTCACAGAATTACCATGGAAATAGTAAAAGAACTTGACATACAGCACAAGACAATAGGGATTGCACCGGTTGGCTGCTCGGTATTTGCATACTACTATATGAATGTTGATATGCAGCAGGCAGCCCACGGAAGAGCCTGCGCAGTTGCAACAGGGATAAAGAGAATGCTCCCTGACCACTATGTATTCACCTATCAGGGAGACGGAGACCTCGCTGCAATAGGTACAGCGGAGACAATTCACGCATGCAGCAGGGGGGAAAACATAACAATTATCTTCATCAACAATGCAATTTACGGCATGACAGGGGGACAGATGGCTCCTACAACCATCTTGGGACAGAAGTCATCAACATCACCAGAAGGAAGAAACCCGCAGAGGGACGGAATGCCAATAAATATGAGTGAAATCGTTGCCCTTCTTCCTGGCACAGTATATGTGGAAAGGGTTGCAGTCAACAAGCCTGGAAGGGTGAGAAAGGCAAAAAAAGCCATTCTAAAAGGCTTCAAAGCACAGGCATTGAAAAAAGGCACTTCCTTTATTGAGGTTGTTTCAAACTGCAACACAAACTGGAAAATGACCCCTGTTGAGGCAAATAAATGGATTGACGATGTTTTACTAAAACAGTACCCGTTAGGGGTATTCAAAGATGAAACAGGGTTATAAGGTAAGGAGTTAATATGACAGAAGAAATGGTTTTTGCAGGGTTTGGCGGACAGGGTGTTTTATCCCTTGGACAGATAGTTGCATACTCTGGTATGCTTGAAGGCAAAGAGGTTTGCTGGATGCCGTCTTATGGCCCTGAGATGAGAGGAGGAACAGCAAACTGCATTGTCTCTGTTTCGGACCAGCCAATATCATCTCCCATTCTTGCAACATTTGATACAGCAATAATTTTAAACAGGCCGTCCTACGACAAGTTTGAAAGCAGGGTAAAAGAAAAAGGGGTTCTAATTTACGACAAAACAAACATAAATGTTGAGCCTTCAAGAAATGATATCGAAATAATCGGGATAGATGCTTCAAAAACCGCAAAAGAATTGGGAAATATGCAGGTTATGGGAATGGTTCTCTTAGGTGCTTATTTAAAAAAGAAAAACATTGTAAAAAAAGAAACGGTAAAAGAGGCATTAAAAAAGGTGTTGCCCGAAAGGCACCACAAACTTATTCCATTGAACATTGAAGCGCTTGAAAAGGGAATGTCTCTCATTTGAAAAATATTGAAAACATCAATTAAACATCAAGGGAAACGGCAAATCGTTTCCCTTTTTTATGCTATAATCCCTTTGAGGTGATTTTATGAAAAAAACCATATTATTCTTACTTTTGTTTTTTACACCGTTTATTGCAAAGGCTGAAACGCCGCAGAGAATATTAGATAAGATGTTTAACAGCATAAAAGCAAACTGGTTCCCCAGACAATATTCAAAGTTCAAATCCCTTGAACTGTCAGGGGATATGTCAATAACAGTGCCTTATTCAAGCGTTTCAAGAAGATTAAAGTATGTTCAGGGAGACCTTTCATTCTCATTCAGTTTCAGTGGTGTTTTGCAGCCATCAGGGGTATGCAAATTTAACATGCAGGGTGATTTCGGAAATGTTGTTTACTGTGTAACTCCCACCAAAACAATAACATATTCCGAAGACTTCAACGCATACTCCATTTCAGATTCAAACACCTCAAACCTTAACAACTTTAAATCTTACTTTGTAAAAAAGGTTAACCTTATAAAAGAAAACTTTGAATCGGGAAGATGGAACTTTCAGATAATAAACAATGTTGTTTTGGGGGGAGACAACTGCTACAAGATAACCGCATTCACCCCTCCAAAAAAGGAAGGCACAAGGAGAAACAAAAGGTCAAATGTCATCAAACTAAAAGACTTGCTAACATTCTACAAAAGGGGAAAGGTTGTTTTCTTCATAAGAAAGAAAGACTTTCTCCCTTTGCGAATTGAATACTCAAACGACGAGCAAAACATTGACTCAACAATAACCTTTTTCTACGGAAATCAAAAACAGCCTGCATCAATGTATGTTGAAGGCACTGCCGCAAATGTTTCAGGGAGAGGGGACGCATCAATAGGCTACAACAACCAGATTTTAAGTTACATTCAATTGAGTTTCAGCAACGCATTGAACCAATCCTACAACTTTTCCGCAAACTTTAACTTTAAGCCAGATGTTGACAAAAGCGAATTTACATTCCTTCCCCCTGTTGATGCCCAGGCTATGGGAAGGGAGAATTTAAAACTTCTCATACTAAGCAATGTTGCCGGGACACTGTTAAGAATGCAGCAGGCGGGGATAAACATTAAAACATTGAAGTTTTAATTATGAAGATAAGCGGCGTAATAATAACAAGAAATGAAGAAAAGCACATATTTGAAGCAGTGAAAAACCTTTTTTCAGTTTGCGACGAGGTTGTTGTTGTTGATTCAGGAAGCACCGACAAAACAGAAGAACTGGCAAAAAAAGCAGGTGCCAAATTCGTATTTAACAAATGGAAAGGCTATGTTGAGCAGAGAAACTTCTGCCACAGTGTTGTATCCAATGACTGGCTACTTGTGCTTGATGCAGACGAAAGGCTTTCCGACAAACTTGTAAAAGAAATAAAAAAACTCAAACAAAACGGGCTTGACAGTGAAATAAAAGGCTTTGAATTTTTCAGAAACCTTATATTTATGGGGGAAAAATTTAAAAACAACAGATTTACCTGCGAAAAAAAGATAAGGCTTTACCATAAAGACTATGGAAAATGGATTGGCGGAAGGGTTCACGAAAACATTAAAATAAACGGGAAAGTAAAAAGAATTAAAGCATTTATTGACCATTACCCCTACCCTACAATTGATTTTGCAGTTGAAAAACTCAACAACTACGCCTACCTTATGGCAAAAGACAGGTTTGAAAAAGGGAAAAAGATAGGGCTAATGGGATTAAACTTAAAAATATTCTTCACATTTTTAAAAAAGTACATACTTGACTTAAAGTTTTTAAAAGGAATGGAAGGGTTTATACTTGCAAAGATAGAAACAAATTACACATTTTTAAAGTATGCAAAACTTTACGAATTAAATAAAAAAGGGGGAAAAGATGAGTGAATTACACTGGGAAACAGAGATTACAAAGATTGAGCCAAACAAGATTCAATTGAGAGGGTATCCCATAGATTACTTAATGGGAAAATACTCCTACCCTGCCGTTGTTTATCTTGCAATAAAAGGGGAACTGCCGGACGAAAAAACGGCGAAGTTGATGGAAACAATGCTTGTATCCTCAGTTGACCACGGGGCAACACCGCCTTCAACCCTTGCCGCAAGGACTGTTGCATCAACAGGTGCGCCGCTAAATGCATGCATTGCAGCGGGAATACTTGCAATAAACAAATACCATGGCGGGGCTATTGAAAACTGCATGCTTTACCTTAAAGAGGTTAAAAAAATATCGGAAAAAGAAAACATAAGCATTGAAGAGGCTGTTGAAAAAACTGTTAAAACAAAAAGGGAGAAAAAGGAAAAGATATTCGGCTTTGGACACAGGGTGCACACCAACGATCCGAGAACAAAGAAACTCCTTGAAGAGGCTGAAAATGCAGGGATTGCAGGAGATTACATAAAAATATTAAAACTAACGGAAATTGCAATGGAAAAAACACTTGGAAAACACCTGCCAATCAATGTTGACGGTGCAATTGCAGGATTGCTTTGTGAAATGGATTTTCCTCCCCAACTTGCAAATGCCTTCTTCATAATGGCAAGAATACCCGGTCTTGTTGCCCACATATACGAAGAGCAAACAAAGATGAAACCAATGAGAAAGATCCACCCGACAGACCACGAATACACAGGCCCAACCGACAGACATGAAAAATAAATCAAGGGGGTTGAAATGAGAGAGGAATTGAAAAATCTGTTTCCTGAACTTGAAGATATAAAGGATGGAGATTTAAGGGAGAAAACTTACAGATGCTTTGAAGAGGCTATGAGATTGGGGGGATGGGAGATAAAAGACCTATACGAGATGCCCTTCACCCTTCTTATTCCAGACTGCCCTGTAAAGATGGTTGACCATATAAAAGGGGTTTTGAAAACATCAATTGCAATGGCAAAGGCAATGAGCGAGGTTTACGGAGAGAAAATGCCAATAAATATGGATCTCCTTATTTCAGGGGCATTTCTTCACGATGTGGGAAAACTTCTTGAATACAAAAGGGAAAACGGAAAGTTTGTTAAAAGCGAAAACGGAAAACTCCTGCGCCATCCCTTTTCAGGGGCAATTCTTGCAGGAAAGATCGGGCTTCCTGACGAGGTTCTGCACATGATAGCCGTGCATTCAAAAGAAGGAGACCATGGCAAGAGGATTACAGAGGCAATTATTGTAAACAAGGCTGACTTTGCAAACTTTGAGCCGCTTCATTGATGGAGAATAAAAGAGCCCTGTGATAGAATCTTTCTATGGAACTTTTTGCAATTAAAATAATAATTCTTCTTTCTTTTTCATTTCTTTTTTCAGGGACAGAGCCTGCATTCTTTTCCCTGACACCGTGGAAGTTGTTGAAATTACAGGAAGAAAAAAGCCTTTCTTCCAGAATGATAGTTGTTCTGTCAGAATACAAAAGCCTTGTTCTTGCAACAATTTTGATAGGAAATGAAACGGTTAATATCCTTACATCCTCACTTTTTGCAAGATTAAAATTCAGTCTTTTCCCTGAGCATAACCCTGTTATATCAGTTTTGTTTATACTCTTTGCCACAACAATACTGCTTTTAGGGGGAGAGGTCACTCCCAAAATGATCGCATTGAAAAAGCCTGTTGCTTTTTTGAAAAAATCCATATTTATAATCTTTCCCCTATCCACCATCCTTATTCCATTCAAAAGGTTTTTCAAAAACAACAACAATGAAAAGATACTTTTTTTAAATGTTATCCATATTGCAAGAAAGGAAAAAGCAATAAACGATACAGAGGCTTTTTTCTATGAAAACATCTTTAAAGCAACAACAACCCCCTGCCTTTTCGCTGCAACCCCTGTAAACAGAATTAAAAACAGGAGTGTTTTGCAGGGTCACCCTTTACCGGAGATATTACCCCTTTCAAGGGCAATTGAGATTATGCAAAAAGAGAATACAAACATTCTCACAATAGATGAATCGGGTGGTGTTTCAGGGGTTATTACAAAAGAAAACCTAATGGAATACTTTACCTTTACAGAGTTAAAAGAGTATGTTTACGAAGAAAATGTTGTAAGCGGGGAAATGCCAGTCTCTCTCTTTGAATACCACTTTGACACAAGGCTAAATCAGAATATGTTTAAAACCATAAACGGATATGTTTTCAATCTTTTCGGAAGGTTGCCAGAAAAGGGGGAAAGTGTATCTGACAATCAATTTGTTTTTACAGTGCTTGAAGTTAAAAACAATTTTATATCAAAAATGAAGGTTGAAAAGAAAAATGGGTGAGATTATAACCTTTATTCTGGCAATTCTATCGGAGGGCTTTTTTTCAGGAAGCGAGATAGCAATAGTCTCCTCGGATAACAGCAAACTTTTACTTCTTGCACAGAGCGGAGACAAAAAAGCAGAAGAGGTTTTAAAATTTAAACAAAACCCCATTAAATTTCTAACAGTCTGCCTTATAGGAACAAACCTTTCAGCAGCAACAGCATCATTCTTCGGCACTTTATTTGTATTAAAACATTACCCTGAATTCAAAGAGTTAGGGGTATTTTTCATAATACCTGTTATTATGTTGTTTGGAGAGATTATTCCAAAAACAATATATTCAAGGTTTGCAACCCCTATTTCTCTTGCCATTATCCGGTCAATAAAGTTTCTATCCATTATTTTAACCCCTGCCACATTCCTCCTCAACAAATGGAGCGATCTTGTCTCCTCCTTTTTGAAAAGAGAAGAGGATTTTATTACAAAGGAAGAATTCTATCACATGCTTGAAAATGAAAAAAATTGCCTGCCTTATCATTTGCAGGTTATAATAGACAGGTTCAGGGAAAGAAAAGATATTGAGTTTGCACTTTTCGGAGAAAAGAATGATTGAGAAATTTTTAGAACAGATAGAAAACAAAACCCTCAAAATCGGGGTTATAGGGCTTGGTTATGTTGGTCTTCCCCTTGCAATGGCTTTTCTTAACAAAGGGTACACCGTGTACGGCATAGATATAAGCGATGTAAAGGTTGAAATGCTCAACGACGGTATATCCTATGTTCAGGATGTGTCATCTGACGATGTAAAAAAACACATAGATGATGGGAAGTTTAAGGTTTCAACATCGTATAAAGTTATTTCAAAGCTTGATGCCGTAAGCATTACGGTGCCAACCCCGCTTTCAAAATCAAAAAACCCTGACCTATCCTATGTAAAGCATGCAGTTGACAACACCCTTGCAAACATAAATCAAAAGCCATTTTTAATTGTGCTTGAATCAACAACATATCCAGGAACAACGAGGGAATTTATTGTCGAGGAGCTTGAAAAAAGGGGCATCAGGGCAGGAGAAGAGGTTTTTGTTGCTTTTTCACCTGAAAGGGTTGACCCTGGAAACAGGAACTATTCTATTGAAAACACCCCCAAGATTTTAGGGGGGTACAGTGAAAACTGCCTAAAAGTTGCATCAGGTCTTTACTCAAAAATCATAGAAAAAATAGTGCCTGTTGAAACACTTGAAGAGGCTGAAATGGCAAAACTGCTTGAAAACACCTTCAGGGCAGTAAACATTGCACTTGTAAACGAATTGACTTTGATGTGCGACAGAATGGGGATAAATATATGGAATGTTATAAAGGCAGCATCAACCAAACCATACGGCTTTATGCCGTTTTACCCTGGCCCGGGCATCGGGGGGCATTGCATACCACTTGACCCTGAATACCTTTTATGGAAGGGTAAAACGGTTGGCTTTTACAACAGGTTTATTGAACTTGCATCCGACATAAATGCAAATATGCCAAGGTTTGTGGTTGACAAAGCAGTAAGGGTTTTGAACAGATACGGCAAGCCTTTAAAAAACTCAAAGATTTTGATATTAGGGGTAACCTACAAAAAGGATGTGAGCGATTTAAGGGAGTCTCCGGCATTCAATATTATAAACCTTTTAAACCAGTTTGACGCAATAGTGAACTATTCAGACCCCTTTCACTCAAAACTGTACTTTGAGGGGGAGATGTACACTTCCGTTGAGTTAAAGCCTGAAAACATATCTCTTTTTGACCTTATCATTCTTGTTACAGACCACTCTGCCTTTAACAAACAGGAAATAGCGGATAATGCAAAAGCAATTCTTGACACAAGAAACGCATTTGACGGAATAAAGAAGGAAAACATATTCAAACTTTAAGGGGATTTTATGAGAAAATTGATAGATCTTCACATGCACTCAACAGCATCAGACGGGACATTTACCCCATCTGAACTTGTGAATCTGGCAATTGAAAAGGGATTATCGGCAATTGCATTGACAGACCACGACACAGCGGCTGGAACAGAAGAGTTTTTAAAAACAGCAAAAGACAAGGGCATTGAAGCAATCGCAGGGATTGAGATAAGCTCCCTCTTTGAGGGATACCCTGAAATACATGTACTTGGCTATTTTATAGAGCCTGAAAACAAAGAGGTAATGAACAAACTTGCATACCTTCAGGACGCAAGAAGGGTTAGAAATATAAAACTAATTGAAAGGCTTAAAGAACTTGGTATGGAATTGAAATGGGAAGAGCTTGAAAAAGAGGCAAACGGAAAACTTATAGGAAGGCCGCACTTTGCGGCATTGATGGTTAAAAAGGGGTTTGTAAAAGACACCAACGAGGCTTTTTCAAAGTACATTGGAAACAACGGTGTTGCATTTGTGCCGAAAGAGAAACTCACAACCCCTGAGGCAGTTTCTTTCCTGTTTCAAAACGGTATTGTACCTGTACTTGCACACCCGACAAAGATTGGAATGAACACAAATGATTTAATTGACTTTATAATACTTCTTAAAAAACACGGGCTTCAGGGAATAGAGGTAATACACTCTGAAATCTCTGAAAAGGAAAGCAAAAAACTCCTTGAACTGGCATTCAGATTCAACCTTGTGCCGACAGGGGGTTCAGACTTCCACGGGGATAACAAGCTGTTTGTAAAGATGGGACAGCCTGAAGTCCCTTACACTTTCTTTGAAAAACTTAAAAATAGAAAAAAGGATATGCTTCACTCAATGGAAACAATGCAGTTTTAAAGCAATTTATCTGGAAATTACATTGAAATTAAAAGACACCTCAGGGGGTAGAAATGAAAGAAAAAAAAGAAACACTTTTTATTATGTGGATCTCTTTTTTGATTGCCCTTTTTCTATACCTTTTTGTGATTTTTGATTTAAAGGGGATAACATTAAACGCTGAGGATTATCTTAACCTCATTCAAAGAGTTTTTTCATTTAAACCTCCAACCATAACTGTTCTTTACCTTTTTGCACTTTTTGAATTTTTCTTGCTGGTTTTTTTTAAAGATACTCTGAAAAATATGCTTAGAAAATTAGAGGAATTTCAGGTGTTCCTTATTGCATGGAGTGTTGGAGAATCAATTGCAGTTTTCGGAATGGCAACTGCGTCTATAGGAAATGACGGAAATTTCTTTATTTTTCCATTCATACTTTCTTTAATATCCCTGTACTCGTGGTCTCCTTTTAGAAAAAAGGACATTTAAAATTTTTTAAAACAGGATTTTCATCCTGGTCTTTGATAGATAATCAGGAGGGAATACAAGATCCCATACATTTTTATCTTCCATACAGAAGTATAGCGGTGTTTCAGGAGATACTCTGCTCACAAACTCTGCAATCTTTCTGTAAAACCTTATCCTTTCAGGGAAAAGGTATCTGAACTTCCCGTCTGAACACTTCACAAATTCACCGATTAACAGGTTGGATTCGGGAAACCTGCTTTCCACATACCACTTTAATTGAGGTTCGTACCTGAAACCTGCCATTGAAAGCCATGCAAGTTTCTTGTGTGTGGAGAAAACCATATCAAGCATCTCTAAATACATTTTATCGGCATCAGGATAAAAGATAACAGGGTCAAGGTGAAATGAAACAAGGTAACCTTTTTCTGCTGCATATTTGCTTGCATTCAACCTCTCCTCAAGCGAGGCCACAAGCCTCTCCTCTTTATCAATTATCTTTTGAGGGGCAATTGTCCAGCCTGCAACAACCTTTGCTCTTTTATCCCTTAAATCAGGAAGGGAATAAACATTGTTGCTTTTTGTCTTTAATTCAAGCATTGCATCTGGATAATTTTCAAAAAAATCTATTAACTTAGAGGCAAACCCGGTAATAGGCTCAAGAGCAAGGCTGTCAGATAACTCCCCGGTCCCAGTCCTTATAAACCTTCCGTCTTTTAAAACATTGTGCAATTCAGCAAAGAGCTCGTCAATGTTTACAGCAAACCTTATTCCTCTGAAATTCAAATAACTTTGTAAGAAACAGTAAGAGCAATCAAAGGGGCAATTTGTTGTCTGGTCAATAACATAGTAATTACAGCATATCTTTCCCCTTGTACCGGGGCATTTTCTGAAAAAACTCCCCTTGAAAACAGTTAAAACAAGGTGTTTTTTGCCCTCGGTAATGTCATCCTTTAAAAAAGATTCTATGTTTTCCCTGTAATACTCCTCATCAGGTATAATTTCAGGCTTTATACCTGCCTTTTCACATATTTCAAAAGAGTAAGGATACTTAGATGCCTCTTCTGTAACAAATATCCTTTTAATCATCCCCTCTCACACTTTTCAAGAAATCCCATACATCTTTGTCCGCCTTTAAATTTTGAAGCGTTTTCTCTATCCGTTCAATATCCTGTTTGGAAGATATTTTGCCAGAAAAATAAAAATAGCCAGCCTCTAAATCTTCTGGGAAGGACAAACTGCCTCTGTATTTTGTCAAAATCTCGTTTAATTCCTCTTTTAACCTGACAAATCCAGGATAACGCAATTTTTTAAGACAGGAAACAACATCTGTATCTTTACATTTTTCAACAATCTGTCTGAAATTAAGAGAATCCCTTTTGCGAATATAATACATTAAATCATACACAATCTGCATTCTTGATAGAGAAAGTCTCTTACTTTTAAATAAATCAGCCAGAAATTTCTGTTCTTCTCTATCCTCTTTTAACAATCTCAATGCAAAGGATACAGGTGACCTTCTAACTTCAAGAAGTGAAAATAAACTTTTTTCAAGTTTGAATACCTCAAGGCAATCCTCGACAATTGATATTTTTTTTGAGAATTTAAGCAATGGATTTAACCTTTTTACAATCTCTTCTTTTTCAATTTTGAACTTTTCAAAGGCCAACTTTATTGCCCTTGCCTTCTCAAACTCAGAATAGGGGTTTGAAAGCATATTTAACTCAATTGAAAGGAAAAAAGCATCTCTTTCATTCTCTTTAACTATTGCAGGCATTTTATCATCCAGCGAAAAATTAAACCTTGAAAAACCGTCAACAAGGGTGAGATCCTTTAATACCACAACAGGGGACACTACCCCATTTTTGCGGACAGATTTTGCAATTAAAGTGTTTAATTCACTTCTAATCCTTAATCTATCATCAACTTTTATCTTTGATTTTTCAATGTATTCAATCATTTGTTTATTTGTAAAGCCCTTTTTTTAACTCACTTCTTACCATTCTTTCAAGGTCTCTTTTCCTCTCTGCTTCCCTTTTATCGTACAGTTTTTTACCTCTTGCAAGGGCAATCTCAACCTTGATATGTTTTCCTTTCAGGTAAAATGCAAGGGGAACAATTGTATATCCCTTCTCTTTTATTTTACCTGTCAATCTTTTCAACTCGTTTTTATGAAGAAGAAGTTTTCTGTCCCTTTCAGGCTCATGGTTAAAGGTTGGAGAAGCGTGTTTGTAAGGCGCTATGTACAAGCCTTTTATGTACAACTCCCCCTCTTCAAAATCACAGTATGAATCCTTAAAACTTATCTTTCCTTCCCTGCAGGATTTCACCTCTGTTCCTGTTAAAACAATACCAGCCTCAATTTTCTCTTCTATGAAATAATTATGAAAGGCCTTTCTGTTTTTTGCCAGAATTTTAACCATCAATTTCACCCTTCTCTTTCAAAACTGATTCAAGTGCAACCACTATCTCAGGATCAAACTGATAACCAGCATGCCTTCTTAATTCTTTTATGGCATCTTTTACAGACATCGCATCTTTATACCCCTCTTCAGCCGTCATTGCTTCAAACGCCTCAGCAACTGCAATAATTCTTGAACCAAGCGGTATCTCTTCCCCCTTCAACCGTTCAGGGTAACCAAGCCCATCGTATCTTTCATGGTGGAACTTTATCATCTCTTTAATTTCTTCAGGTATTCTGATTTTGTTTAAAAACTTCATACAAACAAGTGTATGTTGCTTTATCCTCTCAAATTCCTCACCACTTAATTTCCCCTTTTTATAAAGGTCTGAATCAATTAACAGGATACCTATATCGTGCAATAAAGCGGCAATTGTAACAGAATCAATCAAATCCATACTATCACTGATCTTTTCTGCTATAAGCCTTGCATACCTTGCCGTGTTCAATGAGTGTCTTTCAAAAACTTCAGACTTTTTCTTTGAAAGTTCAAGAAGGTTTAATATAAGGCCTATAAATGTCTCATTACATCTGTAATCCCTGAAAACCCTCTTGAAATAAGACCCAAGTAATTTATTGTAACCTCCGATGTGCACAAGCTCCCTTGCTTCAAAATATCGGTTGTCTTTTTTCAAAAAGCACAAATGAACCTTAATATTTCTCCTTTCAACAACCTTTACAGTGTAAAATGTTTTGGGAACATCCCTTATCTCATTTCCCCTGACCACTCCACTAAAAAACTCGGAGTACAACTCTCCTTCTGAGTAATCAAAGGGGAAAAACTCTTTCATAGAATTTAATAAAACCCTTTTTCCCCTTATTGAAAGAGGAAATTTACTATAAATAAGATTGATACTATTGTTACCTATACCAATTGAAAGAAACAATATGTCAAAACTTACAGAGGGAGCAAGCAATTCTGCTGAAGAAACAAAAAATTCCGCGACCTCCTTTACATATTTTTTAAAAGACGAAAAACTGATTATAATCTCTTTTAAGGTTTTTAAATACTCTTCCTTTTTATCAACTTTATCATGCTGTTTTTCCACAATCTTATTTTCACCAGAAAAGAACTTCAGGGTCTCCACTATCTCTTTCACAATGCCTGTAGAACTCGCAAGTGTAAACATGTCAAATTTTTTACCTGCAGCCCTGTTTCTCTCTTCCAGAAAACCGTAAATTCTTCCCTTAAATACAATTGGAGTTATCTGAACATTGTAAACCCCGTATGACAGATAGAACTCACTGATAAAACCTGCATTCTGCATGTCATTTATAAAAAATGGGTCTCTCTTCCTCCTCACAAGCTCAACAACAGGATGAGTAAAATCATAAACCCTGAACTCATCGTTCAATTTAAGATAACCATAATATGCAATCAAGAAAAAATCACCGGTGTTTTCATCCATTATGTACAACAATGCCCTTGTGGTTTCATTTTTTTCCATGCATTGAAAAATTATTTTCTTGAATGTAACTTCATTTTCCTTTAATTTTTCAATCACTGTACTCTCCGCATTTAATAATTTACACAATTTACGGAGAAAATGCAAATATCAAAAAAATTCCACTCTGGAAATTCCGTTTAAAGCCCGAACACTAAATATCGTCACCCGCAGCCATTACATTTGAAGGATCAAAAGCGTGGCAGGGGGTAACACCGTAAACCATACCACAACCGGGGCACTTTGTTTCAAAAGTAATCATTTGAAACACTATTTCACACCTTTCGCATGTTAACTCAAGGGGAAACGGCATTGGTTGGTTGCTAAATCCCATCATTCTTAACTTTGCCACAACCTGTTTCCCATTTTCAAAACTTCCCATACATCCGTCATGCATAATTACCTCCTATTTGTTTTTAAAAAGCCTTTCTCCGTATCTTAACCTGTTTCTGTAATAAAGAAGAGTTTTGTCAATCTCTTCAAGGAAAGAAAGCAACTCTTTTTCTTCTTTAGATGTTTCAAGAACTTTTACAATAGCACCGTTATTTATCACAAACCTTTTATCCCCCATTAAAGCAAGGATAGGGTCATGGGTTGCCATTAAAACTATCTTTCCCTCTTTTACAAAGAGTTCTAACGCTTTTTTTCTATCTATCCCTGCATTTTCAATCTCGTCTATCAATATGATTGGCGACTTGCTTAAAATGGCGGTATCCGCTATCATCAAAGCCCTCGATTGCCCGCCACTTAAAGATGTAAGCGGAGTATCCCCTTTAAATTTTTCTCCTGCAAGTTCATTGGCTTTTTTAATAACCTTATCCACAACATCTTCTTTGTTTTCAACAAACCTGCTTTCAGCATGGAGCAAAAGAAACTCTCTTACACTTAAATCAATAACAAAGTTCATATTTTGAGACAACTGGGCCACAAGTTTAAATTCCGAAGAAAACCTTAAATCCCTGTCAGGCACCTCTCCATTTAAAAGTATCCTCCTTTTTGTGGGGGTGTCACCCTGTGCCATCCATTCAATATCTGCAAGCAATCTGCTTTTGCCAGAACCGGTTGGTCCAACAATAGAAATTATTTCCCCTGTTTTTATTTCAATCTCAATGTTTTCTTTTTCCCCTGATTTATTGTATCCTCCAACAATTGTTATTGAATTTACTTTATGTAAAGAGTTTTCTTCAATACCTGAAAGGTTGTTTAAAAACTCTTTAAAATTCTCCAATATAAAATCCTTTGAAAGACCAAGGTCTTCAAGAGTTTCTTCATCCACCTTTTCAATATATTCCTGCAAAGTGAGGTTCTCATCAAAAAGTTCAATCCCTATTGAATCAAAAAAATCCCTGGCAACAGGCTGTTTCTCGAATATATCTTTCAACTTCATTGTGTCAATATTCATAACCACCTCACACATCCATTTTCCTTACATTACCAACCTGGAATTTTTCTCCAATTCTTGTTTCACCAAGACAGTATGAGCATAAAGCAGAGGGCATTGAAAATCTCAGGCTTTTGCCCTCAAGGGTGTCCACATCATCACTTTCCATCAATAACATAGTTAATTCGTAGGCTCCCTGCCCTGTTAACCCGTTTATATGTAATATTTTTGCAGTCGGATTAACCTGCCTGACCTTTGCGGCAAAAACCTCTCTTTCCGCCTGAGAAACAATATCTCCTTTTGTTATAACCACTATATCCGCAGATTTCAACATTGGCCCGATCTTTTTTGGAGTATTGAGCCCGCTTAAATTGTCTATCACACATACCGCAGTAATGTCTTTAATATGGGGAGAACACCTGTTACAAAGCCCCGCACTTTCAGAAATAAGAATATCAAGCCCCTGCTCAAGCCCCCAGTTAAAACACTTTTCTATATTTGAAACAAAGTAATGGTCAGGACAAAGTGCCCCTGACAATCCCTTTAAAACAGGGATGCCGTGTTTTTTAAAAAGCAAATCATCGTCTGTTAGCAGACAATCAAACTTAACAACCCCAACCTTAATCTTTTGCAATTTAAAAGATTCTATTACCTTCATTATTACGGCGGTTTTGCCAGACGAAGGTGGCCCCGATATTGTAATCAGTTTCATTACGAAATCTCCTTTGCATACTGATTGAACACACTGAAAAGTTTGTCAATCAAATCCTGAATATTATTTTCATACACAAAATCCCACCCTATCCAGTTTATTGGAGCATAATCCGGAAGTATATTCTCAACCTCCGGATGGGTAGATGGGAATAAGCCTTTATGAGACAGGATCTCTCCAACCTCTTTTGAAACAAAGTAATCGGCAATGTTTTTCAAATTGTTTACAAGGTTTTTCTTTGCCACCACAAATATTGGAGAGACAATTGAACCGTCTTCTGGCCATACAACCCTAACCTTTTTTGAGCCGTGCATCATTCTTGAAAAAAAGTATGGCATTATTGTTATTGCAGGCCTAACATGAGCCTTACTTCTCTGAACCGACTTTACCATTTGAGATGGATGCATGGCCTTTATCAATAATTTTCCCAATTTTGCCACTCCCTCTTCCCCGTATAATTTGTAAATACCAAGCACAAGGGCATTGAATAGATCAAAATCTTCCACCGGCAAAGAAACCATTTGATTATACCTGTCATCAAGGAGTTGTTCCCAGGATTCCGGGACAGGCAAATCACCGAGCACCTCAAGGTTTACAAGAAAAACAGCGGGAACAAATCCTATGAGAGAGTAAATCCTTTCAGGATCTTTTAAATTGTACTGTTCAAAGGAAGGGTTGTACCTCTCCCATGATATATCAACAAATTCCCCGCTTTCTTTAATTATCCCGCCAATTCCCTTATCCGAGAAAAACACATCGAAACCAGCGGAAATAAAAAGGTCGGGGAGGTCATCAGCAGTTTTCACATCTCTAAACCTTTCCTCCAGCCATCTTGCACCTGTGCTTGCAGCCTCA
>JALSOA010000083.1 GCA_026986725.1 Acidobacteriota bacterium | reverse complement strand
TCCCTAATGCACACTTCCAAACTCCTAAAAGAAGCCCTTGCCAAACTTACCAAAAAGTTTCCTGAAAACTTTGAATTATCTATTGTTTTATTTTCAATATCTGTTGAGAGATTAATGAAGCAACACCTATATTAAACGGTAAAAGTTTAAATAACTTAACTTCTAACCGCTTCTCATTTTTTATTAAATTTCATATTCAGTGGTAATGTCAATTTAATTGTGTTAGTGGTAACATGGCCAATAGCAATCATTGAAGAAACATCCTCTTATTAATTGGAATATCTTAATCTTCTGTTTTTATATTTTGAGACTTTATCATTAAAAAAAGTAAAGAAACTTTTTAAACACATACTCTGCAACAACAAAACAAGTATTATTCGCTACTCAAACTTATACTACTGCTTCTCTAATTGATAAAAACAATATACAAAATAAGATTACTTTAAAGATTTTTCTCTGCATGGGTGTTATAGACAGATTCATCTTTAAAGGGAGCCTCTTTGACACAATTTAGAGTCAAAAAAATTAAGTGTTTGTACCGAAATTAAATTCAAATAGAAAAACACCCAAAACAGTTGATTCTGATACCATAGAAAACAAAACTGCAATTTATCAATTTAACTGAGTTTTCCAGGAAAACCACTTTAAATTTCTGCTTTCAATCCTTATAAATAAATCAAACCAGATTTTTATATTGTACTAAAACAACTATGTTTAAATTAACATCCACATTAAACAAAACAAATGCCCGATTTCGGTATCATATACCTATCCCTCAAACCCCAGATCTTTTGCATTGGTTGCAAGAGCGGTAATTACATTCTGGATATGCTCTTCAAGGGGAATACCCAACTCTTCCGCTCCCTGCTTTATCTCATACCTGTTCACCTGCCTTGCGAAAGCCTTATCCTTCATCTTCTTTTTAACAGATTTAACCTTAACATCCCCAATCAATTTTGATGGCCTTACAAGTGCAACCGCAATTACAAACCCGCTTAACTCGTCAACTGCAAAAAGTGTTTTTGCCATCAATGTTTTTCTCTCAACCCCTGTGTAAGATGCGTGCCCCAAAACCGCATCTATAAATTCCCTGTCAAACCCCTCTTTTTCAAGTATCTCCGCACCTTTATATGGGTGGTTCTCCGAAAATTTCTCATAGTCAAAGTCATGCAAAAGCCCGCATGCAAACCACCTGTCCACATCTTCTCCAAACCTCTCCGCATACCATTTCATAGAAAAACCAACCGCTTTAAGGTGCTTTCTCAAAGATTCGCTTTCCACATACTCATTTACAAGTTTTTGAGCCTTTGCAACTATGTTTTTCATAATGCCCCCCTAATTCACTGGCTCAAACTTTGCGGTGAAATGCCTCAAAAACGGAGGCTCCCATACTATTTTCATCCCCTTTGCATGCTCTCTATCTTTGAAAGTTTCAATAATTTTCTCAATTGCATAATCAAAGTGGCTTTGAGTGTAAACCCTTCTTGGGAAAGCAAGCCTTACCAATTCCATAGGTGCAGGGACCTCCTTCCCTGTCTCTTTGTCCTTTTTGCCAAACATAACGCTTCCAATCTCAACACCCCTGATGCCTCCTTTTCTGTAAAGTTCGCAAACCAGAGTCTGTCCGGGAAATTGAGACGGTGGAATGTGAGGATAAAAAGCCTTTGCATCAATATAAACCGCATGGCCTCCTGTTGGCCTTATTATGCTTATCCCCGCTTCAACAAGTCTTTCACCCATATACTCAGCAGTTCTCAACCTGTACCTTAAATAATCCTCGTTCAATACCTCTTCAAGACCGACAGCAAGCGCTTCAAGGTCTCTCCCTGCAAGCCCGCCGTATGAAGGGAAGCCTTCAGTCAATATAAGCAAAGTCCTTGCCTTCATTGCCAGTTCATCGTCGTTCATTGCAAGGAAACCGCCAATGTTTACAAGCCCGTCCTTCTTCGCACTCATTGTGCAACCGTCTGCGTAAGAAAATATTTCCTGAACAATCTCAAGGACAGATTTATCCTCATACCCCTTTTCTCTCAATTTTATAAAGTATGCGTTTTCCGCAAACCTGCACGCATCTATAAAGAAAGGAATGTTGTACTTATGAAGAAGTTTCGATACCTCTTTTATATTCTCCATAGAAACAGGCTGTCCCCCTCCGGAATTGTTTGTTATTGTGATCATACCAAGGGGAATTCTGTCATGGTAT
>JALSOA010000082.1 GCA_026986725.1 Acidobacteriota bacterium | reverse complement strand
ACTGGAGGAAATGCTTGTTCTATCAGGTTTTCCACAGGTTGATCTTGCAGGAAGCGGGGAAGAGGCAATAGAGAGCCTCAAAAATGATAACTACGATATTGTTATAACAGATATAAGTATGCCAGGTTTAAGCGGGTTCGATGTGGTTAAATTTATCAGAAATAATTATCCGCACACTGTTCCAATTGTGATGACGGGATACATAAACACCGATACAGCAATAGAATCTTTTAAATCAGGGGCTTATGATTTTTTAAAAAAACCATTTAACAGAGAGATGCTCTTACTTGCCCTTGACAGGGCATTATCAAAGAGAGCGGTGATTATTGCTGAAGAGAATTACAAAAAAGTGCTTGAAAAAGAGGTCGAAAAAAGAACAGAGGAGATAAGAAAATTGAATACAAAGATCCTTGAATTGTATGAACTTGCTCAAAATACCAAAGAAACCATAGAACTCGATAGATCGATTACTATTTTTATGCACCATTCTGTTAGGTTTTTTAAACCTCAGAATTTTGCAATTCTGCTGTATTCTTCTGTAACAGATAGTCTGTTGCTTCACAAAAATTACTTTTCTTTGCATGATTTAAAACCTTCAAAGTTTTACTATTCTGTAAAAGAGTTTTTATTTACTTCAAAGAAGCAGGTAATAAATGCCGTTTTCCTGTTTGGTGACGATAGATACTCTATTCTTGTGAAGCTGACCAGGCATAATCATTTCCTTGGTTTTCTTTACTTTGGATTTAATGAACAAAAAGAATTGAATTCTGTTGATAAAAAACTTCTTGACCTCTTTGTTTCTGAACTTGAAGCAAGTCTTTACCATAACAGATTAATTCAGGAGCACAATGAAAGAATGAAACAGATGGTTATGAATGCTGTAAAAACACATGCTTACTCTATTGAAGCAAAGGATCCCTATACTAAAGGACATTGCGACAGGGTTGAAATTTATTCAACAATTATTGCCAAGAAACTTATAAAAGATGAAAATGAACTGTTTAATTTCAGAATAGCATGTATTTTGCACGATATTGGTAAAATAGGGGTACCTGACCGCATTATAAAAAAACCAGGAAAGTTAACAAAGGAAGAGTATGACGAAATGAAAAGGCACCCTGTTATTGGGGCTAACATTGCAGAGCCACTTTATGGTGAAAAAATTGCCAGAATTATCAGGTATCATCACGAATGGTTTGATGGAAGCGGTTATCCTGATGGTTTAAAAGGAGAGGAAATCCCCATGGAGAGCAGAATAATGATTATTGGCGATACTTACGATGCAATGACATCAACAAGACCATACAGACAGGCAAAGACTCATCTGGAGGCATACAATGAAATAATAAGGTTTTCTGGTAGACAGTTTGACCCTGAACTTGTTAATATATTCAATGAGGTTTTTGAGGAGTTTAAGTCTGTTAAAACAGAGAATACAGGGCTTGAATTAACACTATAAAGGAGGTTTTTATGGTTGAAGAAAAGGGAATGGGTAAAGTTGTTTTTACCGTTTTTATTGTAATTTTGCTTGCTTTTCTTTTCTTTCATTTTTATAAGGTGAATGCGATTGAAAAACAGTACAAAGCAAGTATGAAAACTGTAACTGCCCAATTGAAAGAAGCCAATAATGAGATCAACGCTCTAAAGGGAGAAATTGATGTTTTAAGGTACAAATTGCAGATAGCAGGCATAATCAACGATGTTGCTCAGAACAATTTTGGCATTGCGCAGGAAAAGGTTAACAATCTTGTAAAAAAACTTGAGAATGAGGGAAATAAAAATATTGATGAGATTAAAAAGATCCAGGAGGAATTACAATCCCTCTTTTCAAAAAAAGACAACAACAAAATAATTGAAAAATTGGGTGTATTACAAAAAACAATTGAGAAGTAATAGTCTCGAACTAATTTAAAGAGATGTTTTTAGGGGGAAGAATATCCCCCTTTTTCCTTTTTATTTTCCTGAAACAGTCATTTGACCAAACAGTATTGAAGGAGAAAGAATTGAAGACGACCTGTAAACATCATTGCCTATCTCTTCAATGCTTTCCAGCATATTCATAAAAGTAGAGGATATGGTGAATTCACTTATAGGGTATGCAATTTTTCCTTTTTCAATGAAAAATCCCTCTGCCCCTTTAGAGTAATCCCCTGTTTTAATGTTGGCACCCTGCCCTTTTAAGGATGTCACTAACACGCCTTTTTCTATACCAGATACAATCTTTTCAAGGCTTTTGTTCCCCGGTTTTATTACAAGGTTTGAATAACCCCCTGCTGAGCCTGTGGTTTTTAGTCCAAGCCTGTTTGCAGAGTAAACATCAAGGAGATAATTTCTTAAAACCCCATTATTTATCAACTCAATTCTTTTTGCTTTCACTCCATCGCTATCAAACAGCCTTGACCCGAGACCGTATTTTATAAATGGGTTGTCTTCAATGGTTAAAATATTAGATGCTATTGAAGAATTCAATTTATCGACTAAAAAACTCTCTTTTTTGTAGAGGTTTCTCCCCTTCAAAGCAGAGGCAATATTTGAGAAGAAACTCCTTGCCACTGTGTTTTCAAATATAACAGGGAAAAAACCTGTTTCCGGCTTAACACTTCCCTTTCTGGCAATCACCCTTTTAACCGCTTTTTTTGCTATTGATTCACTATTTAGAAGCATATCCTTCTTTACCGCATAATCAAACCATCCATCACGCTGCTTTCTTTGAGTATTTCTGGAAAAATTATCAGCGTCTTCTGTAAAAAGCACAACCCCTTTACCAAAATATGTCTGCTCAAATCCGTCGGCGAAAAGATAGGAATTGGCAAAAACAGTAATACCGATATCTGCAGAAAAAAAAGATCCTGCCGATTTAACATCGCTTGATTGAGACAGAGCAATTTCCTCGAGTTTCTTTGCCTCTTCTATCATATCCTCAACTGAAATTGAAAAAAAGGTTTTATCAAAAATGTCCAGCTCGGCATCTGCCTTCCCTATCAATTTTTTATCTGGAATTACGAAATATGGATCTTTTTCAACTATTTCTATTAAGTTTGAGAGGCTATTTATAAGCAAATCAACCTCTGCCTCATCAATATAGTTGCCAGAAACTGTTGCGGTTTTCCCTTTTTTAGCACCCACTATTGTAATGGGGATTGTTTCGGAAAAGTTTACATTTTCGATTTTCCCGTTTAGAATACTCACCTCTGTTGACTGGTGAGGATTTAAATATATTTTCAGGTACTCAAAATTTTTTCCAAACTTTTTTACCAATCTGTAGCAGATGTCAATGTAATACTCTTTGCTTTTCATACTTCCACTCCCCCGACAGTTATCTCTTTGACCCTCACTGTCGGCATACCTATTCCAACAGGTACACTCTGCCCTTTCCCGCAAATCCAGTTCCCTGTTGAGAATCTTAAATCATACCCCACCATATCAACCTTTGTTAAAACATCTGGACCATTCCCTATCAAAGTAAGGTTTTTCACAGGGTGCTTTACTTCCCCGTTTTCTATCAAATAACTCTCATCAGGGACAAAAACAAAGTCTCCGTTTGAAATGTTTACCTGACCACCTGCAAAAGAGCAGCACATTATACCTTTTTTTACAGATTTAACTATTTCTTCCGGGTGGTCTTTCCCCTTATCAAGGTAGGTTACCCTCATTCTTGGTATCGGGCTGTGTTTGAAGGATTCCCTTCTCCCATTGCCTGAGTAAGGCATTGAAAGGAGATCCGCATTCAGTCTGTCAGTCATAAAGCCTTTTAAAATGCCTTTCTCTATTAAAACTGTTTTTTGAGTTAACACAAGTTCGTCATCAAAGTTTAAAGAGCCTGTGTTTTCAGGTATTGTTCCATCGTCAACAATTGTGCAAAGTGATGAGGCGACCTTCTCTCCAAGCCTTTTAGAGTATGCAGATGTTCCTTTTCTAATAAAATCAGCCTCAAGAGGGTGTCCAACGGATTCATGAATCAAAACCCCCGATTCTCCAGCCTTTAAAACAACAGGCATTAAGCCGGCAGGCGCAGGCTTTGCGTCAAGGTTCAAAATTGCCTTTCTTGATGCTTCTTCCGAAATGCGTTTCAATATCTCTTCTGAAATCAGTTCAAAACCACCTCTTCTTGCAAAACCGTTTCTTCCAAACTCTCTTTTTTCACCCTTTTCAGCAATTGCACTTACCGACAGGCTTACAAATGGCCTTGTGTCAAACCCATATTCCCCTGTTGAATTGATTATAAATACTTTTGTGATAGAGTCTGTACACCTTGCATTTGCCTTTTTTATCAAAGGTGAGTATTTGTAAGCAAAAGATGAGATTTCTTTGAGAATGTTTGCCCTTTTATTCAGTTCAAAATTATCAAGAATAAGGTCTGTCGAGTAAAGGCTGTGTTTGTTCACCTTTTTGTATTCAACAGAAACAAAAGGAGATGCTTTTCTTGAAGCAATTGAAGAGGCAAATCTTCCCGCTTTGATAATTGAGTCAATGTCAAACCCCTCACAGTAAGAATAACCTGTTGTCTCCCCTTCAACAACCCTGACTCCTACTCCACCCTCCTGAATCCTGACTGCAGATTTCACAATGTCATCTTCAAATATTACCGATATCCCTTCGCTTATCTCAAAGTAAAGCTCTCCAAACTGCCCTTTTTTCAAAAATTCTTTGAAAACTTTGTTTGCATCTTCAGGGCTAAATCCAAAAAAATCCGTCATTGGTTATTTAATCCTCTTTGCATTCTCAATTATCACAGGATAAAAATACCCATAACCAAAGTCTTTGTTTATCTCAAGTTTACCCTCAATTGAAACAATTTCTCCAACCTTTAATCTCTCGTTGGTGGTTATTGTTATGTCTTTATCAGTTGACGAATCCTTCAAATGAGCCCAGTTTGTTTTCATTATGTCAGGGAGAAACTTAACAACAACTCCTCTGAATTTTACAATCTTGCCATTGTATTTTTCAGGATTTTTCAAAATATCTGCAATAGTTAGGCCACCTTCAAGTTTTTTCACATTTGAGGTATCTATCTTCGCAATATCCTGGGAAATGTGAGGGTTTTTCCCTTTGTGAAAACCATCATCAGGCATTTTCATTGAGTTATGGGGATTCATGGCGGTTGATTTGCCGTTTACCCTAACTCCTTCTGCAAAGTAAATAACATCAAAGTGTTTTTTTAGAGATTTTGATTCAAAGTTTCTCATAGGTTGAGGGTTTAGAAGTGTAATTCTATCGCCTTTTTTCAGGTCAGTTTTCAAGACAGCAGCCCACATAACCCTTCCATCAGGTGTTTTGTACTCTATGTAGGTATACCTTGACGCATCCTGTGTGGAGAGGACAACCCCCTGAAAATTGTTATTAAGTGTTTTAGAAGCCTCTTTGCGGGTCTGTGTTTCCCCTCTCACAGTGTTTTCTTTATTGCAGGAAACTGCGCCGATTATCAAAAGAATTGAAACCAGAAAAAATAGCCTTTTCATCTATTTACCTCCATTAAATTTTCAAACAAAAATTATTTTACTTTAAAAAATCTTATATATAAAGCGATTGTTTCAAAAAAAAGGGAAGCCAGAAAATGACTTCCCTTAAAAAGCAGTTTTTATTTTTCGAAAATTACCTTGGTTTTATTGATGTGTCAACCTTTCTTGTTTTTTCCGATTTAATCTCTTTCTTTAAAACATCAATTGCCTTTAAAAGCTGGGAGTCTATGCCCTTTTCAAAATCGTTCGGGTCATTTTGAACAATAATATCGGGTATTGCACCCCTTGATTCAAGTTGATGCCCGTATATGTCCCATATACCTATAAAGGTTTTTCTGATTGTCCCTCCGTCAATTAAAGGGTATTCGTCAACTGCAATTACAAAACCGAGGGTTGGTACACCAATAAGTTTCCCCAACTTTCTCACCTTAAAGGCATTCGGGAAAACCTCTGCATCAGAATAGGAAAATTCATTGCACAGAACCACAATCTTCCCTCTGAATATGTCCATTGGTCTTGGGAGGTCTTCTCCGTTTCTCAGCCTTGTTATCTGGTACTGCTTTCTTTCAAGGTAATCAATCAATTGTGGGTCAATTCCACCACCGCCATTCCATCTGACATCAATAATCAACCCCTTTTTGTCAAAGTAATACCTTATGTAATCGTAAAATACGGCAAGGTTGCTTCCAAGCATATAGTTCAGGTGAATGTACCCGATTTCTCCGTTTGAAAGTTTGTCAACAAGAGCCCTGTTTTTCTCAACCCAGTTTAGATATCTTAGCATATACTCTGACGAAATCGGCTTGACCTTAACTTCCCATGCACCTTTTTCAGAGGGTTTACTGTTCACTGTTAAAACAACTGTTTTGCCAGCCTTGTTTATGAGATACCACCTGTAATCCCTGTCAGTCTTTACAATCTGATTATCGATTTTTATAAGGTAATCCCCTTCTTTTACATTAATGTATGGTTTGTCAAGAGGTGAATTGTACTGGTTATAAAATGGGTTACCTTTGTAAATCTTTTGAAATTTATAAAATTTACCGTCAGGAACAAGGACTGCTCCAAGATTTCCAATCCCAACTCTCTTTGGTTTTTCCCTGAAATCTCCTCCCCTTGCTCCCTGGTGTGAAGCGTTTAACTCTCCGACAAGTTCCTCAAGCAATCTGTTTAAATCGTTTCTTGTCTGACAGTAATCAACCAATTTCTCATACTTTCTCTTCATCTTTTTCCAGTCAACCCCGTGGAGGTTTTTGTCGTAAAACATATCCCTAACCATTCTCCACGATTCATCAAATATCTGATGCCATTCTGCCTTTCTGTCAAGTTTCATTGAAAGGGATGCAAGAGATACCCTGTCTTTGGGGCTTGCCTTTGACTTAACCCTTGCAATCTGGAAGGATTTTGCGTAAAGGATTGCAACCCACTTTCCGTCGTTTGAAATATCAACATCATGAACACCCTTTGCAATTTCTTTCAATTTGTTGTCTTTTATATTGTAATAGTAAAGATTAAATCCAGAACTGAACCTTGCACTTCTTTTAACTGTAAGGTCTTTCTTCAAAGGTTTGAAAGCAACATACAGCCCGTCTTTTACAGGTACAATGCCCCATATTGTGTATCCGTTTAAAGGGAGCAATTCCACCCTTCTCTCAATTCCTTCAAAGTCAATTTTAACCTTTACTTTCCCTTTATCTTCCTTTTTTGTTTTTTCTTTTTTCCTCTTTTTGTCTTTTTTGTTTTTATCCTTTTTGGTATCTTTTTTGTCATTTTTCACAATCTCTTCGTCCCATTCTTTCTCAAGGGGATTCTTTTTCTCCTTTTGAAGCATTATCATTGCAATGTTTGCATTTTCACCGTACCTTGAAGAGATAAAGTAAATGTACTTCCCATCTGCTGAAAAAACAGGGTTTGCAATGTTAAAGACAGAGGTAAAGAGTTTGTGACTCTTTTTGTTTACAACATCGTAAACATATATTGCATTGTGATAGTTCGGCATCTTTTCGGTGTAAACTATCCACCTGCTATCAGGTGACCAGTGGTATTCCCTGCTAAAATCCCTTTTTGTTTTTGAGATTAAGATCTCTTTCTTCGCAGCAATATCAAAGAGATAAAATGCGAAATCGTTTGTGGTGTATGACAGGTAATTTCCGTCAGGAGAGAATGTTAAATCACTTATAAACCCAGATTTTCTGTCAGTTAACTTAACAGGCTCTGTTTTTGCAAACTGGTCAATTAGGTAGATGTTTTCCTCTCCATCTCTGTCCGATACAAAGGCTATTTTATCCTTTTTAGGAGACCATACTGGCTCATCGTCCCTTGCTCCGCTGTTAAATGTTATCTGCCTGATTTCTCCGTTTTTCTTTGGTGCTGTGAAAACCTCTCCCCTTGCGGAGAAAACAACCCTTTTACCTGTTGGGGATATTGCAAATGATGTTATAAGGTTTGAAGGATTGACAAACTCATACTCAGGAAGTATCGAATCAACATCAGCCTTAATTTTAATTTCATTGTACTTTAAAGTTTTAAGGTCAAGCTTCCATATACCCGCACCGCATTCGTAAACTATGTATTTTCTGTCCGATGACAGAGAAGGCCATTGAACAGCCCATTTTTTGTGGAAGGTTATTTGCTGTCTTTCTTTGGTTTTCAGGTTGATTCTGTATAAATTTGCAATACCATTGTTGTTTTCGGAAACAAAGTAAATGTAATCCCCTGCCCATATAGGCCAGGATTCGTTAAAATCTGTCTTTGTAATGTTTTCAATTTTTTTTGTCTTTTTGTTATAAACCCATACATCTGTATTTGCACTCCCTTTATACCTTTTCCACCACCAGAAGTAAAGAGAGTGCCTGTTCAATGTATAAGAATCCCCTTTGTCGTTAAAGCAAAGGGTTGAAGCCATATCAACGGGGAATTCTTCCCCTATTCCGACCGGTTTCCCGTCTTTTACCCTTATTTTGTATATCTTTCTAAAAAACCTTGAGAAACAGCCCCTCGTTGTAAGGTAGTATATGTACTTTCCGTCATTGCTCCACTCAAGCATTTGAGCACCTTCAGGCTCAAATGTTATCTGGTGGATCTCCCCACCCTCTGCAGGGATGACATAGACATTTCTATTGCCGTTGTAATACGATGTAAAAGCAATCCACTTACCGTCAGGTGAAAACTTGGGGAATGATTCAGGTCCAACAGCCTTCACAAGCCTTTTTACACATGTTCCATCAAGGTTGGCGGTAAAAAGGTCATCCTGATAAACAAACACAATCCTGTTAATACCGGCATCTGGCGTTTTTGCAAGTTTAAGCAGATTTGTAGAAAAGCCGGTTGTTGAAAACAGAAAGATTAAAAAAAACAAAAACAATGATTTTCTCATAACCACAGCTCCTTAACTTCAATTTTTTGCACCTTACTATACGATTATTTTTCAAAAATGTTAAAAAAGCCCCGGGAATTTCGGGGCTTTAAAATTGGTCTTTAATTTTTAAACTTCCCAGTCTTCAAATGACATCTCTGAAAGTTTCTTATAGTACCTGTACCTGTTTATAACCCATTTGCTTGCCTCTTCAAGATACTTTTCCGCTATTTCAGGCTGTGTTTCAAGCAAATATTTAAACCTTCTCTGTGACTCATAGAAGTCTCTCAAAGGCCTTTTTGGTTCTTTTGAATCAAGTTGAAGCGGATTTTTCTTTTCCTTTAACCTTCTCGGGTCAAACCTGTAAAGCAACCAGTACCCTGTTTCAACAGCAAGTTTTGCCTCTTCAGGACCCTGTGCCATGTTTATTCCATGCTCAATGCAGTTTGAGTATGCTATTAAAATAGATGGTCCATTGTAGGATGCACCCTCTTTCATCGCTTTAAGTGTCTGAGACATACTTGCGCCAAAGGCAATTGAGCCAACATAAACATTCCTGTATGACATTGATATAAGCCCAAGGTCTTTTTTCTCTGTTTCTTTACCCCCCATTG
>JALSOA010000081.1 GCA_026986725.1 Acidobacteriota bacterium | reverse complement strand
TTGTTACCCTTGCTTTTTCAAGGGTTTTAAGGTTGAATGAGTAAATATCATAAGGTTTGCCGACCGAGGATATTGAGGCATAAATTTTGCCGTCTGCAACTGCAAATTCTCTGATATAAACCTTTTTCAATACCTTTTTAATCTTCCCTGTTTCAATGTTTACCCTGTAAAGCGGTGTGTATCCCTTCTCCATTACAGTAAAGTAAATTGCTTTTGAGTCTTTGCTCCAGAAAAATGAGTTTACCCAGTTGTCAATTTTTTCAGTCAAAATCTTTGTTTTGCCGTTTTTTAGATTGTAAACCGCAAGCCTGAACCTGTCTGACTCATAACCGGGAACTTTCTGCGTTCTGTATGCAATGTAGTTTCCGTCCGGCGAGAATTTTGCATCCCCGTCAAATGCTTTGTTTTGCTTTGTTATGTTTTTTAGTTTGCCTGTATCAATGTCAACGAGGTAAAGGTCGTTGTTTGTTGAGGATTCGGGATTGGGCACATCTTTAACCGATGTAACTATTGTTTTCCCGTCAGGGCTTATGTCAAAACTTTGCCAGAATGCAGGGTAATCAACCTCGCCCTTTGTAATTGCCGTGTATTTCTTTTTTTCTATGTTGTATTTAATAAGGTGTGAGTATTTGAAATCCCTGTAAGATGTCCAGTGCCTGAAAAGGAGTTTGTTTCCGAAATGAGCCTGAACAGGATTTTTCTTCATCTTTTCACTCATCTCTTTGTTTTTACTGCTGTCTGCTCCGCATTCAGGGAAAATGTAGGTTGAAAAAACTATTGTTTTGTCGTTTAAGGGTTTGAAACTATCCACTCCCATTGAAAAGTCTGTTATTTTCTCAGATTCTCCTCCATCAACAGGTATTCTCCAGACCTGAGGGGTTCTGTTCCTTGTTGAGAGAAAGTATATATATTTCCCGCCTGTTGAAAATTTGGGGGAGTAATCGGTGTTTTTCCCGAATGTCATCTGCTTCAATGTGTTTTCTTCCGTGTTTAAAAGGAAAATATGAGAACAGGATGTGCCCTTTTTGTAATCCGCTTCGCTTACAGAGAAGGCGATGAATTTGCCGTCCTGTGATACTGTTAAACCGGATATGTTTTTCAACCTGTACAAATCGTCAATTGTGAAAGCCCTTTTCTTTACCCCGTCAAGAGCAAACAGAGTTAAGGAAAATGAAAGGATTGTCAGAAATATAAAAAACCTTTTCTTCATTTCATTTTTCCTTACTTTTTCTTTTCCGTTTTTTCAAACTTTTTAAGTATTTCAGGGTCAATTGCAGATCTGTGAACAACAAAATCAAGCATTTTGAGTTTCACATAATCGTCTCTGTAAAAAAGGTATCCCTCAAACTTACCCTTTCTTGCGCTTCTTGACGAGTCTTTGATTAAAAACCAGTCGTGGCCTGCATAGTGAGTCCAGCCAACAAGGTGTATTCCATGGTCGTCTGTTGTTGTGTGGTTGTAAAATCTGAATTCCCTTGCATCCTGGTTTATGTAATTTGCAGGTATGTCAAAATCCGCAACAATTGCAGCGTCATACTCTCCCCTGTAACCAGGTTCTGTAACATCTCCGCCTATGCCCGCTGTATAACCTTTTTTAACCGCATTTAAAAGGATTGAATACCATACATTGAGGGGGACATTGTAGTAATCCTTTGAATGCCTCCAGTTGTCAGGCACCTTGAATTCAATCTTTTTGTAAAAGGGTGCATATTCAAATGAAACAAAATCATAGTATTCGTCCATCTTTAATTTGCAAACTTCTTTTAAAAATGTTTTGGGAGTGTATTTTTTGCCGTTGTATTCGAACTCTGACGGCGGGGTGCCTATATACTTGTCAAGTATGAGTTTTATGTTTTTAACAACATAATCTTCGTCCCAGAGGTCGTTATCTTTTACAAATTGTAAAAAAGCCTTCATTTCTCTAACCATGAGGCCATGGTTATGCATCTTTTTGCCGTCTTTAAGGCCGTCATAAACACTTTCAGGCATACACCCGTATTTTTTGAATATTTTGTTTACGGCATCTAATTCCGAACCTTCATCAAAAACGCTTGTGCCGTAACTTTTTACAAAACCTTTTGCCTTTTCAATGTATTCCCAGTAAACCGTGTGCATTTCGGATAATTTTATCTTTTTCCCGGTAATCCTGTAAATCTCCGACTCGTAAAAAGAAGTCCCTGAGAATGCCCAGCATGTGCCTGTGAGATACTGTGCAACAGGCTTAAAGTGAAAGGCTGA
>JALSOA010000080.1 GCA_026986725.1 Acidobacteriota bacterium | reverse complement strand
AGACGTTAGAGATATTAAGAAAAACAAGAGAAAGTTTAGATGTTTTTAACAACAATTTGATTGAAATACTTAAAGAATATGGTGATAGTGGATTGGGATACCAATCGTTTTATTTTAAATTAGGTGTTAAAGAGGATGGAGAAATAACAGGTATAGTGGATACTTATATGGGTATAGGAGTAATTTCTGATATCTTGAAATATGTATCAGATCAGAATAGTGATTGAAAATGGTGTTTGATAATAACACATATAATTTTAAAGAACAAGAAGCACAACTATTTAGTTTATTTTTTCCTAATGTTAAGGATAAACCAAATTATTCTGTTAAAATATCACAGAGTGAAGGCGAAGTAACAATTACAATGACCATAGGAGGAAAACAAATTCCTTCATTTAATATTAAAAAGAGTGAATTTAACAATGTAATGAACATTGTTAAGTATATTAATAACATTGAGGATAAAAATGATAAAACTAAACTTCTCAATATACTTTTTGCTGGGTATTGGGTTTCAAAAAGGATAAAATCTTTTCAATTTAAATAGAGAAACTTCCTCAATCCAAACCTAAAACCCAGAACCCAACACCCAATATCTTCAAAGGGTGTGTTTTAAAAAATTCGGGATTTTCTGTCTATCATTGGTTCAACAGGTTTTATTCTATGTATCTTTTCATACATAATAACCCTTCCGGCAGGGATTGTTTTCCCTGTGAGAGGGTCTATTCCTGTTTTTATTGTCAGAATAATTGTGTTTCCTTCCGCTTTCCCCTCTGTGTTTGAAAAAAGGTCTAAAAAATTAATGTTTTTAGGGATAAATCGACTGCTCAAACTCACTGTTTTTTCTGTTTCATTCCCAAAATAGGTTATAACAAATCCGTTTTCAAAGTATCTGATAGCGTAATTTTCGTTTTGATTTAAAGTGTAATTATCCTCAAATGGTTTTCCAAGATTGACAAAATAAACCTCATTGAATTCAAGTTTCTTGTCAAATGGCACCTCAAGGTAGGAGGTCTGATTTATTAACTTTGCAGTTGCAAAACTTAAAAAAATGGCATTTTTCGGGGATTTAGCCATGTACTTGCCTGTTTCTGGATTCAAAACAAAAACAGGGGCGGCATAATCCATAAAAACAAACTTTTTAAAGTGTTTTCCTGCGTATCTTTTGATCAGTTCATTTATGGTGTCAAGGTAATTAAGCGTATTGTAAAAGTTTTCTTCTCCTTCAAAACTCACGGGAAAGTACTGGGTTTCGGGGACCTCTATCTCACCGTATCCTTCCACATTCAGGGTTTTTCCAAAGTAATCGTATCCCACAATGTAGGATTCAGCCATGTCGTAATCAACAAATGGGAGAACATGGTCTTCCGTTCTGTAACCCTGGTTTGTGAAAATTATTAAATTGTTTAAATCCGCCATCTCTCGCACTTTTCTATAAAAGTTTGTTACTGTATCAAGGTAATCCATATCCGGGTGTTTGTTTTCAAAGTTGCTTTTAATTGCGGAATAGGCCTCGTCGTTTATAAAGTTTCCAGAGCCCCAATCGTAAAATATCCCGTTGAAATGGTTGGATAGAACAAAATTTATCTCAAAGTTAACCCTTTTGTTGATTACAGATTGTTCTCCGTAATCAAAGTAATACTCCCTTGCCCAGCTGTACCCCATCTCCTCTGTGTGGGGGTAGGGTCCATCTGGATTGATGGTGGCATAATACCTGTTCTGATAAGTCCAATTTGCAAGAGAATCGTTCTCCCCGTCAAGGTAATAGTATGTTGCAGGCATCCAATCATAGGCAAGCACCTTTGCTCCCTTTGATTTTAAAAAATTCAAGGTGTCTGACGATGGTGTATCCCCAACTCCCCCAAACTCAACCACTGAAAACCCTGAAAGCCAGTTAACAATGTCCATGTCCTGAGTGGGATACGAGCTTGCATAATCCCCCTTTTTTTTAGGGTAATCAAATGAAAAAAGATTTACACTTAAAAATAGTAGCAGAACAAAAACAATAACCTTCATCTTTGCCTCTTTTAAAATATATTGGTTGTGAATCAAATGTCAACATTACAAAATAGATTTTAATTTTGATAATTATTGTGGTAAAAATTCTTTATATATGAAAAGATCTCTCTTTCTCTAATTGTTCAATATTTTTGAAAAAAATTCCTTTAAACATAATAATTCTCTGTTTTTTTTCTTTTTTTATTTTTATGGTGTTCCCTTTTTTAGTTATTGGCGACACCCACTCATTAACAAGAA
>JALSOA010000079.1 GCA_026986725.1 Acidobacteriota bacterium | reverse complement strand
CTTCTAACAGGGGTATCAAAGTTTTCAAAGGTGAATCTCTTTTCTAAATTGAATAACCTTGAAGATATAACACTTGATGAAAGGTACTCTTCCATCTGCGGATACACAGAGGATGAACTTGATGTTTATTTCAACGATTATTTGAAGGATGCAGACAGGGATAAGATTAAACTGTGGTACAACGGCTATTCATGGCTTGGGGAGACTGTTTACAACCCTTATGATATTCTGCTTTTTATATCAAAGGGTTTTTCTTTCAGGCCATACTGGTTTGAGACAGGAACTCCAACATTTTTGATGAAGTTAATAAGAAAGAAGAGATACTTTATCCCCAATCTGGAGCACATTGAGGCAACTGATGCAATTTTAGGAAGTTTTGATGTTTATTCAATGGAGATTGAGGCTCTTTTATGGCAAACAGGGTATTTGACAATTAAAGGAACAAAGGAGATTGCAGGGAGATTAAAGTATGTTCTTTCTTACCCCAACTTTGAGGTTAAGATATCTTTGAATGAGTTTTTGTTAAAGTATTTTACCTCCACAGATACCAACACTTATTCAATATCACAGGAGAGTGTTTACAATTCCCTTCTCAATGGAGATGTTGAATCCTTTATCAACACTTTAAAGAGCCTTTTTGCTTCCCTTCCCTACTCCAATTTCACAAGAAATGAGATTGCATCCTATGAGGGCTTTTATTCAAGTGTAATTTATTCCTTCCTTGCATCCACAGGGATTAACCTGTTTGGAGAGGACACAACAAACAGGGGAAGGATTGATTTAACCCTCACTTTGAACAATAAGGTCTTTATTTTAGAGTTCAAGGTTTTAAAAGAGGGGGAGAAGCTGGATAAAGACCCCCTTACCCAGATAAAGGAAAAGAGATACTTTGAGAAGTATAGGGATAAGGCAAATGAGATTTATCTTATTGGCATTGTTTTCAGTGAAGAGGAGAGGAATGTTATAAATTATAAATATGAGAGATTTTGAATTATGGATTAGGGATTGGGGATTGGGGATTGGGGATTGGGGAAGAAATCCTTTTTGAATTCAAAATTCAAAATTTATAATTCATCCCGCACCATGTTGAAACTCTTTGAGATAATTGAAACTTATTCTCTTACCATTTCAAAAATGGTTATGGTCTTTAAATGTATAGAGCATGGTGCGGGACTGATTCCCAGCACCCGGAACCTAATACCTTTTTATACAAAAATGGTGGGGTATGAGGGATTCTCAACCCTTCCGAACCTCTGCTTTTTTTGAGGGAGTTTTTATTGTTTTTTTAAATGGGATATAAAATTGGTGGGGTATGAGGGATTCGAACCCCCGACCCACTGATTAAGAGTCAGTTGCTCTACCAACTGAGCTAATACCCCACCGAAAAAAGCGGTCAAGCCGTGTAATAATTTACAACGGCAAGACCGAAAAGTCAAGGATTATCTTTTCATTTTAAGGTGCATTTCGCATGCAAGTTCAACATAGTCAAGTGTGAAGTCTTCCATCTTGTGAAATTCAAGGTATCTGTATATCTCATCTCTGTGAGGAACAACCTTTTTGTTCAGGTATTCAAAGTATTCCGACGGCTCAGGCAGTCTACCAAGTAATGCAGTTACCGCAGCAAGCTCTGCAGAGCCAAGGTAAACCCTTGCACCGTCTCCCATTCTGTTGTCAAAGTTTCTTGTTGATGTTGAGAAAACTGTTGATTTTGGAGCAACCCTTGCCTGATTACCCATACAGAGTGAGCAACCGGGTATTTCTGTTCTTGCCCCAACTGCAGAGAATATTGAGTAGTATCCCTCTTTCATCAATTGAGCCTTGTCCATTTTTGATGGTGGTGCAAGCCATACCCTTGTGTGGGTAATATACGGCTCACCCTTGAATATGTGGCCAGCAGCCCTGTAATGTCCAATGTTTGTCATACAGGAGCCTATAAACACCTCGTCAACTTTGTCCCCTGCAACTTCAGAGAGAAGTTTTACATCGTCAGGGTCGTTCGGGCAGGCAACTATCGGCTCTTTTATATCTGCAAGGTCTATTTCAATTATTGCGGCATATTCAGCATTTTCGTCTCTTTCAAGGAGAACAGGGTTTTCAAGCCATTTTTCAGCCTCTTCAATCCTTTTTCTCAATGTGTCTGCATCCTGATAACCTGCTTCAATCATCTTTTTCATCAAAGCAATGTTTGATTTAAGGTATGCTTTTACGCTTTCCTCGGAAAGTTTGATTGTTGCAGCGGCAGCACTTCTTTCAGCCGATGCGTCTGTCAATTCAAAAGCCTGCTCAACTGTTAGATTCGGCAATCCTTCCATTTCAAGTATCTTGCCGTTGAATATGTTTTTCTTGTTTTTCTTTTCAACTGTTAAAAGACCCTGTTTTATTGCATAGTAGGGAATTGCGTTTACAACATCCCTCAATGTTATGCCGGGGTTTAGTTTTCCTTTAAATTTGACAAGCACTGATTCAGGCATATCAAGGGGCATAAAGCCAAGGGCACCTGCAAAGGCAACAAGCCCTGAGCCTGCCGGGAAGGATATTCCCATTGGAAATCTTGTGTGTGAGTCTCCCCCTGTGCCCACGGTGTCTGGCAAGCCGAGCCTGTTTACCCAGGTATGGATTACACCGTCTCCGGGAAGGAGGGTTACGCCCTTTCTTTCAACAATAAATTCAGGTAGAGTCTGGTGCATTTTTACATCTGCCGGTTTTGGATATGCTGCTGTGTGGCAGAATGACTGCATAAATAATCCGCACTGGAATTCAAGGCATGCAAGCTCTTTTAATTCATCTGCAGTCATCAAGCCTGTTGTGTCCTGTGAGCCGACGGTTGCCATATAGGGCTGATAGTAACCCCCAGGAAGAGCACCTTCAATTCCGCAGGCTTTCCCGACAATCTTTTGAGCAAGGGTATAGCCCTGCCCTTCCTTAGGCTTGGGGTTGTCAAGTTTTATAAATATGTCGGATTCGCCAAGTCCAAGGAATTTCCTTGATTTGTCTGTTAAATCTTTGCCAATAATGAGAGACAGCCTTCCGCCTGCCCTGAATTCGTCTTTAATTGTTTTCGGTTTTAATTCAAATGTTGTGAGCACTTTTCCGTCTTCGCTTCTTATTTCACCTTTTACCGTGTCTATTATGACAACATCGCCTGTTTTCAGGTTTGACACATCACACATAATAGGAAGGCCACCGGAATCCTCCCAGGTATTGAAGAAGATAGGTGCAATGAGACCGCCTATAACAATTCCAGCCCTTCTTTTGTTTGGCACATAGGGAATGTCATCTCCGATCCACCACATTAGAGAGTTTGTTGCAGACTTTCTTGATGAGCCTGTGCCAACAACATCACCGACAAATGCAACTTTGTACCCTTCCTCTCTAAACTTCTTAATTGTCTCAATCCCGTCCGGAAACCTTGTTTCACCCATAGAAAGGGCATGAAGTGGAATGTCAGGCCTGCTCCATGCGTGCTTTGCAGGTGAAAAATCGTCTGTGTTTATTTCACCATCAACCTTGTAGATCTTTACCTTTATCTCTTCAGGGAGCGGGTCTTTTGAGGTAAACCACTCGGCATTTGACCAGGATTCGATTACCTCTTTTGCCTTTTCATTGGTTTTTGAAAGTCCTGCAACTTTGTCAAAAGCATTGTAAATCAGGATTGTGTTTTTTAAACCTTCTGCTGCAACATCTCCTAATTCACTGTCTTCAAACAATGATATTAAGGGCTGAACATTGTAACCGCCAAGCATTGTGCCAAGAAGTTTTACAGCCTCTTTTTTTGAGATAACTGGGGAAGAAACCTCTCCTTTTGCAACTTTGTAAAGCCATTCAGCCTTAACCTTTGCAGCAGGGTCAACACCGGGGGCAACCCTGTTTGTAATCAAGTCTTTTAAAAATTCTGTATCGTTATCTCCAGGGTTTTCAAGTAGTTTTGTCAACTCTTCAACCTGCTCAGGATTCAATGGCAAAGGGGGTATTCCCATTTCCTCACGCTCTTTTACATGTGTTAGATATTCATTTAACATTTTAACCTCCCACAAATTAACGCATAATTTAGCATCAGGTTTGATTATACAGTATTTATCCCTTTGCTTAAATGTTTAAGTGTATTTATTTCAACATATCTGCTCTTTTTTAAGATGTTGCTTCTTCTATTACCTTTTTCAATTCATTTTTTGCTTTTTCAAGGGCTATCTTTGCCACCCCCACTTTCTGAACATCCTTTATTTTGACACACCATACAAGGTTTTTTGAAAGTTTCATAAATAATAAAAAACTGTTTTCAAGTATAATTAAAACCTCGCTTAACTCTTCGGTTTCATTTTTCAAAACAGATTCACTCAATTTCTCAATTATAAAAGAGTAATCCCTCGCCTTCGGCATTGAAAACTCCTCTTCTGTAAACTCCCCATTGAATACCACCTTTTTTTTGTCAATGTTAATCACAACATTTGTTTCAAGATCTTCTATTTTGTTAAAAACAGAATTGATAATTTCGCTAATCTTTAACTTAAGTTGAGAGGTTTTTGAACTTTCACCGTTAAGGTTCACCTCATCAACCCTTTTTAACCCCTCCATAAATAAGGTCATATAACTCTCATTTATTGTTCTTTTTATCTTCGCAAATTCTGTAAAAGGAAGCAGGTTAAATTCACCATTCTTCCATGAAAGAATCTCAAAACAGGCTTCTTTCCCCTCTTTGCTTTCACATTGACAATGAATAATCTCTCCGTTTTGAATATAGACTTTCCCTAATTTATTGTTCTGTTTGATTTCAACAAGCATTGATTTTCTGTTTAAGCATACCATCTGAAGAATATCCACAAGGTCAAGCTTTGAAACATTCCCTTTGAACCCTTCTTCTTCAGATAAATATTTCTTTACCACTGCATACAGATGAGAAAGTTTAAAGGGTTTTTCAAGATAGTATAATGCCCCTGCATCTTCCGACCTTTTCTTTATGGTTTCAGAACCGTATGCAGTAATAACAATTGCCCCTGCCTCAGGGTTTTTCTTTTTCAATTCAAGAAGAAGGTCTATACCATTTACCCCCGGCATTCTTATGTCTGTTATAAGTAGATCTATTCTGTTTGATTTGATCATCTCTAAAGCCTTGTTTCCGTCAAATGCAGCAAAAACATTTAAATCTGTCAGATGCTTTTTCAAATAGTTTACAACTGATAGGGTTATGTCTTCTTCATCGTCAACCACAAGAATATTTTTCTTCTCTAACATGGTATTCCCCTTATTCACGGGTAAATTTTATAAAACAGTGCCCGGATTCCTTCTTTAAGTAATTACGCTCCTGTACAACAAGTTTTACTCTCTGACCATCAGGTAAGAATTTGTTTGCAAACTCTTTTATTAAAGCAGGGTAAGGGCATGCAGTTCCGTCAAGTTCCGCTTCTCCAACTCCTATTGGACAGAAGTTGCAGGTTTTTGAAACAATATTGAATGTTATTACCTCGCCGTCAATTTCAAGGCCTTTTTCCCCCGCAAGTTGCAATTCCCTGTCAAGGAATTCAATAATCGCCTTTAAGTTTGCTTCAAAGGTTTTGTCAGGGGAAACAGCAGGCAGTTTGCCTTTTACTTTAAAACACCTTGATAATTTATCGGCAACAAGCTCCATATTTTTGTTAACAATACCCTGACTTAACACTCCCCATTTGGAAAACCCAGCAAGAATTGAGGCAATTAAAACATTCCATTTATTTAAATCCCTTTCAATTACAACCTCTTCAAAAGACATAATAGCCTCCTTTTAAACCAATTACATTATTTCTGCAATCTTTGGTGCAAGCTTCTTCATTGTGTATCTCATTGCTCCAAGAATTGTTTTTTCCTCGCTCACAAGAAAAAGGATCACATCAATACCTGGAAGTTTTGAAATTAAAACAGTTTTACCCTCATACTCAAGCATTACCTGTTTTAGCTCACCACCCTTGATGTTTTCCCCTAACTTTTTCCCCATACCAAACCCTATTGCCGCAGCAACGGTTAAATCATCAAGTGAAAATTCCTGCATCATTCCCACACTGTCTATTAAGAAACCGTCAATACTTACAAGACAGGCAACAACAACCCCTTCAATTTTTAAAAATTCTTTTAATAAACCTTTTGGAGAATCCATAATCCCTCCTTAAAAATCTTTTTCTAATCCGGGTAAAATAATCCTAAACACAGCGCCCTCACCCTTTTCACTTTCAAAGAAAATATCTCCGCAATTTTCGGAAACATACTTCAAAACCATTGACATACCAAGCCCAACACCTCTGTCTTTTGTAGTGAAAAAAGGGTCAAAAATATGCTTTTTCTCAAATTCATCCATCCCTACACCATTATCTTTACATTCAATGCAAACACCATAAACCTCACACACCTTAATGCTTTCAGAAATGGATTCAAGACAGGCTGGATTAAAGTTTTCTGGTGGCTCTTTACGGATAAATACCCTTAAAGATATTCGCTTCTCCCTTTTTCCGGATAGAATGACTGATTCCTCTGCATTTTTAACAAGATTTAATACAAGGTTTAACAATTGATTCCTGTTTGCAATAATAAAAAGTGTTTTTTCAACTAACACTTCAAATTTAATATCCATTTTGCGAAACCTGTTTTCACAAAATAGAACAATATCTTCAACCAATGAATCAATCGAGATTATCTCCTTCTTCTCATTCTCGGTTCTTACATAGGAAAAAAATACTTCAAGCATGCTGTTTACTCTATCAACATACCTTGCAATCCTGTGAAGGGCATTTTTAATATCTTCTTTTTGTTCACATTCACTCTCAATGCTCTCTGCAAGCACCTTTATCCCTGCAAGCGGGTTTTTTATTTCATGTGCAAGCCCCATTAGCATAAAAGCATTTGAGGTAAGATCATTGTTATATTGAGACAAATCAGCAATTCTTTTTGCATATTTACCATCAATCAAATGGATTAAAAAAAGGGGGGTGGAGAAATTGGCAAAAAGGGGGAATATGTAGCTCCTGAATATTTTACCTGAATTTAATTCAACATCCAGTTCACAAAACTTTAAATCTTCTTTTAAAAAAACATCAGATAGCTCTTCAATACTTTTATTTGAGAAAATTATCTTTAATGATTGTTTCATATTTATAAATTTTTTTTCTAAAAGTGAAAAGAATTTTTTATTACAGCCATATACAATAAAGTTTTTATCGCAAATAACAGTGTATATCTTTAAAAAAATATTTTCTTCTGACTGGACACTTCTGATTGCCCTCATATTCATATTATATGAATTAAGATAAATTTCACAATATAAAAATAAAAAAATTAATAAAAAATCATAAAATCTGGTAATTTTAAAATGGATTATTTAATTTCAGTGTCTAATGTAACATCCCTAACACATTCCGGAATGTCAGAGTTGTCTTCAAGTTTTGTTAAAACTTCGTTGCCATCTTCAAGTATTGCAATTGTGTTTTCAAACTGGGCTGAAAGTTTTTTATCTGCGGTAACCACAGTCCACCCGTCTTTCAATGTTCTGCAAAAGCGGGCACCCTGATTTAAGATAGGCTCTATTGTAATCACCATACCGGGCTCAAGTGTTATCCCTGTTCCTGCTCTTCCGTAATGCAAAACCTCAGGGTCTTCGTGCAGCTGCCTGCCAACTCCGTGTCCAATGTACTCTCTTACAACCGAATATCCCATGGATTCGGCATAGGATTGTATTGCATACCCTATGTCTCCCAATTTTTTCCCGGGTTTTGCCTGCTCAATACCAAGAAGCATTGATTTATAAACCGTTCTTACAAGCCTTAAAGCCTCTTTTGATGTCTTTCCCCCCACCACAAAGGTTCTTGTTGCATCCCCGTGAAAACCGTTTTTAAAAACACCGACATCTATTGAGATTATGTCTCCTTTTTTAAGTTTGTACTTTGAGGGAATACCATGAACAACCTGATTGTTGACAGATGTGCAAAGGGTGTGTCTGTACCCTCTGTATCCCTTAAAAGACGGGACTGCCCCGTTTTTTCTAATAAAAGATTCGGCAATTCTGTCAAGCTCCCTTGTCGTTATACCTGGCTCTATGTACTGTTTTAAGTGGGCAAACACCATTGCAGTTAACCTGCCTGACTCCCTCATCAATTTAATTTCATCTTTTGTTTTAAAGCGTATCAAGTTTCTCCTCCACCACTTTTATATCGGGAACTCTGTTGAGTTTGTCTCTCAACATTTCTTTTACCTTTTCAAGCATATCCCCTTTGAACCTCAAAGTAAAGCAAACTCCGTCATTTGTGTACTCTTCCCCCATAATCTTCATGCTGTACTGGTTTGTCAGATGATAAATGTGGCTTACTTCGTTAAAATTAACAATAACCTCAACCGTTTTTATGTTTTCAAGGAAAATTGTTTTGCAACTTTCAACAACACTCTTTGCACTTTCGCTGTATGCCTTTATCAACCCTCCGACACCTAACTTTGTTCCGCCGAAATACCTTGTAACAACAACAAGTACATTGAAAAGGTTGTTGCCCTTTAAAACAGATATAATGGGTTTTCCTGCGGTGTTTGAAGGCTCCCCGTCATCTGAACACCTCTCAATATCCGGGTAAATCCTATAAGCAAAGCAGTTGTGAGTAGCATCGTGGTAGTGTTTTTTTATTGCTTCAAGTTTTTTTTCAGCCTCTTCCTTTGATTTAACGGGAATAAGAGATGATATAAACTTTGAGCCTTTTACAGTCATTGTGCTTTTTTCTTTTTCCACAGGAACTTTAACCTTTTGCATTGTATTCCTCTAACTTGTCTTTAACCTTTTGCCCTAAAACAGGAGAGTTTTCTGCAAGGAAAGCCATTATCTTTTTCATATCCTCCCACACAAGTTTTTTCGCCGAAGGATTCCTCAAAAGGTAAGACGGATGAAATGTAGGCATAACCTTTATACCTTTGTATTCCCCGAACCTTCCTCTCAATTTTGAAATACCCTCGGTTGTCATTAATATTGTTTTTGTTGAAATTCGCCCCAGAGTGCATATAATAAGCGGGTTTATCAATTCAATCTGCCTTTCTATAAAGTGCCAGCATGCCGAGATCTCCTCAGGCTCAGGGTCTCTGTTGAAAGGCGGTCTGCACTTTATAACATTTGCAATAAAAACATCCTCTCTTTGAAGACCCATTGCATTTATTATCTTTGTAAGCAATTGCCCTGCCCTTCCCACAAAAGGCCTGCCCTGTTTGTCCTCGTCTCCCCCCGGTGCCTCTCCTATAAACATCAGGTCCGTGTGGGGATTGCCCTCGCCAAAAACAGTGTTGTTTCTTGAAGTATGAAGAGGGCATGCTTTACACATTGCAATCTGCTTTGCCATTTTCTCAAACTCTTTTTCAACCGTTAAATGCTGTTTGGGGGTTCTCTCATGCTTTAATTCCACACGGGGGATATCATCAATGCCTATTTCCTTTAAAAATTTCAGATACTCAACAATCTCTTTATCCATTGAGTAAATTCCCGACAATGCTTACAATTCTTTCAGCAACCTGATGTTTTTTTTCTGAAAACTCGTATTTGTTTCCCATTTTGTCAATAATAACTCCCTCCAGG
>JALSOA010000078.1 GCA_026986725.1 Acidobacteriota bacterium | reverse complement strand
GCCCTGTAAAGATTTGATTTTTTATGAAACCTATCTGGGAAAGGCAAAAGGAAGAGAGACTCCTCTTTAACAAAGTTTGAAAGCCTCACTCCAACAAGCCTTATTGAAAGGGGCAAAATATCCGCCTTTTCAAACAATTCCATTGTTTTGCTCAATATATCGTCGTCAAAAATCAAATACTGTTTTGTAAAATTAGAGGTAAAATCCCTGAAATCAGAATACCTCACCTTAACCGAAATCTCCCTTGCGGCAAAACCGTATCCCCTCATTTCTTTTCCAACCTTCTGGCACAAACTCTTTAAAACACCCCTCACCCTCTCCCTGTCCATTGTGTTGGCATCAAGGGTAACCTCTGACGATATAGACTTTGGAAACAGATTTACAACAGGGTTTGAAAGGAGAAACTTAAACCAGAAAACAGGGAATTTCTCAATCAACTGCCCCACCTTAAAAACATTATTTGAATAAAAAAAAGCTCTCGTCGCCTTCCCAAAGTAAGGGATAGAATCTATCTTATACCCTTCCATAAAAGAATTCTCATAACCTGAAATTGCCCACACAATACCATTGGGCTTTGCAATCTTTGCGCAAAACTTTGCAATTTTAGGAAACCTTGAAATACCGGCAGAGCACGGAAGATCAAGATTCTGCCTCACCCTTGCAACTATTTCGTGAGCAGCCTTTAAAGGGGACTTCCATATTCTCATCACACCTTTTAAATCAATCAAAGCCTCGTCAATTGAAAGGGGGTAAACATCGGGAGAAACAGTTTTGATAACCTCAATAACCTTTAAAGACAACTCCTCATACTCCCCGTGATGGGGACGGAGAACAATAAGAGAGGGGCATAAAGACCTTGCTTTGAAAATAGGCATACCAGATTTTATACCGTACTTCCTTGCCTCATAGGAAGCGGATGCCACAACCCCGAGCCTGTCTCCAACACCTCCGCCAACAACAACAGGCTTGCCCCTTAATTCAGGCATCTTCCTCAATTCTGCAGAAACAAAAAAGGCATCCATATCAACATGGCAGTAAATTGAATCAACCCCGTCAAGCAAGCATTTCATAAAGTACCCCGTTTAATTAGATAATTTTGAATTATGAATTATGAATTATGAATTTAAACAAAGAATTATTCCTCAATCCATAATTTACAATCCATAATCCACCCCGCACCATATTCAAAAACTTTGCGTTAATTGAGAATTTTTTTGCCATACCATAAATGGAATTGCCTTAAAACTTTTAGAGTATGGTGCGGGACTAAAGCCCAGAACCCAGCACCCAGAACCCAAAATTCAATACTTCCTCACAACCCCTATAACAACACCCTGAATCCTCACCCTGTCTTCATCAAAAACCATCGGTTTCATCTCGCTGTTTGCAGGTATCAACTCCACCTTTTTCCCTCTTTTTCTGTACCTTTTTATAGTGGTCTCATGCCCGTCAATAAGTGCAATAACAATATCCCCGTTGTAAGCCACATCCCTCTTTTCAACAATAACAATATCCCCGTCGCATATATGCTCCTCAATCATTGAATCCCCTCTGATTTTAAGGGCATAGGTTTTCATAGGGGTTGTGACGATTGAAGCAGGTACCTCAACATTCTCCTCAAACTCGTAAACAGTAACAGGCTCCCCGGCGGTTACATAGCCGAAAAGGGGAATACTCACAGTCTTTAACTCTGGGAAATTCCTTGAACTTGCCGAAAAAACATCTATCCCCTTTTCGTTGAGTTTTTTAATATGCTCGTGCACTGTTGAAACAGACCTAATCCCCATACAATCGGCAATCTCCCTTAAAGTGGGATAATGCCCGTTATCCCTCAAAAGACGGGAAACACAATCAAGCAACTCCCTCTGTTTTCTCGTCAATCTCATTTCATCCCCCTTCCCCTCTCTTTAAACAGAATATAACCGAAAAAATCCGAAAAATCAAGAAAAAAAGTGAGGGCAAAAGGAAAAACAGCAACCCGAAAGAGAAAACAACCAACAGAAAACAAACAACTTAAAAACACAGCACCACAATAAAAAAAATTGAAAAAATATTATTGACAACTTCAGCCTTTATGATAATATTTATATCGCTTGACAGGTTCCGGAGTAGCTCAGTCGGTAGAGCAGGTGGCTGTTAACCACTTGGTCGGGGGTTCAAGTCCCTCCTCCGGAGCCATTTTTTTTATATCTCCCAAAAAAAATCAATCCACAAACAACAAAAACATATTCCCCACCACAGAACCCATTTACAATAGAAAAAACATCTTAAAAGTATCTTTAACAACCCCTCACAACAACTGTTTAAAACTTATTCAAAAAC
>JALSOA010000077.1 GCA_026986725.1 Acidobacteriota bacterium | reverse complement strand
AAAAATAGCAAAACCCAGTTTACTCTCTCCTTCCGGGGATAATTTTGCAACAGAGCCTGAAATTGTTGGCTTAACAAAAGAGCCCCCTATTGCAATAAATACGAGAGAGACAATAGCCATAATTTTTACAGGGAAAATGGCAAGCAAAAAGTAACCTGAAAACAAAGTTAGAAAAGCAATAATAAGAGCCTTTCTAAACCCAATTCTATCTGCAATAGCTCCGCTGAATGTGGGAAGAAAGTAAAGAAAGAGTATAAATGCTCCAGAAATTGAAAGAGCCTCTTTATCAGAAAATCCAACCCTTTGAGTTAAATAAAGGGCAAGGATTATATTCATACCGTAGTATGCTAACCTTTCAAACAATTCAACAGTATTTGCCACCCAGAATGTTTCAGGAAACCTTTTGAAAACGCTCATACCAACTCCTGAAATATTTTTTTAAAATTAATAAAAAAACGGGGATTCTTCCCCGCTCAAACCTAACTGCAACCTGATGTTGAACCACAGGTTTCACACTTTAAACATGTTCCGTTTCTAACCATTGTAAAGTTTCCGCAAGTGGGACATGCATCCCCTTCGTAACCTTTCATCTTTGCAATTCTTATTTTCTCAGCAATATCATCAAGTTTATCTGGATGTTGCCCCTTGCTTCCGTTGTATTCAACACTAACTTTGTCAGAGTAAGGATGATTCCCGTTTTTTTGTTTTTTCTTTTCCTTTTCACTCCTTATTGCATCAGAGCGTATATCCTCAGGTTCTACCTGTGCAAGGTCAAACCTCTCAAGATAGGTTATAGCAAGCTCCCTGAATATGTAATCGATAACCGAAGTAGTCATTTTTATGTGAGGGTTGCCAAAAACCATACCGTTTGGTTCAAACCTGGTAAAAACAAAGGCATCAACATACTCTTCGAGCGGAACACCGTACTGCAAACCTAAAGATACCGCTATTGCAAAGCAGTTCATTAAACTTCTGAATGCGGCACCCTCTTTATGCATATCTATAAATATTTCTCCAAGCCTTCCGTCTTCGTACTCCCCGGTTCTTAAGAAAACAGAATGCCCTCCAATCTTTGCCTTCTGAGTGTACCCTGCCCTTCTGTAAGGCAATCTCTCTCTAAATGCCTTTCTGGTAAACCCTTCTGCAATCTTTTTAATGTTTTTCTCCACAATATCATCAACATTTAAATCTATGTCAGCAAAGGAAGACAAAGGCTGGGACAATTTTGAACCGTCCCTGTAAAGGGCAATAGCCTTTAACATAAATTTATGAGCTTTAAGGTAAATATCTTTAACATCTTCAATAGTTGCGTGGTTAGGAAGGTTGACTGTTTTTGAAATAGCCCCGGAAATAAAAGGCTGAGCAGCAGCCATCATTAAAAGATGCCCATCAGGGGAAATATACCTTTTGCCATACCTTCCACACTTATTGGCACAGTCAAACACAGGCAGATGCTCGTCCTTTAAATAAGGGGCACCCTCAACAGTCATTCTTCCGCATATTTCATCGTTTGCCTTTATTATCTCTTCTCTGTTCAATCCAAGGTATTCAAGGAGATTAAACTCGGGGGAATCAAGCAGTTCGTCTTTTATTTTCAATTCTTTTTTAAGGGTATCTCTGCCAATATTCCACACTGAAAACACAGATTCAATGTCAAACATTGAAGGCAATGTTTTTTCAATCCTGTCAATTGTTTTATCCGAAAACCCTTTGCTTTTAAGAAAATCCCTGTTCAGCCTTGAAGTTGTTTTGTCAAAACTCTGGGTACCTATACAGTAATCAACTATCGCTTTAATCTCTTTTTCTTTGTACCCTAATTTTTTCAACGCAGGGATTATTGAGCGGTTTATAATCTTGAAATACCCGCCACCTGCAAGCTTCTTAAACTTTACAAGGGCAAAGTCCGGCTCAATCCCAGTGGTATCACAGTCCATTACAAGCCCTATTGTTCCTGTGGGGGCAAGCACTGTTACCTGGGCATTTCTATAACCATACTTCTCACCTGATTTCAACGCATCGTCCCATGCCTTTCTTGCAGCCTTTAAAAGTTTTTCAGGCACTGCATCCTCTTTAAATGGAAGCGGAGTTACGCTTAGCCCTTCGTAATCCCCTGATTTCGCATTATATATAGCCCTTCTGTGATTTCTGATAACCCTTAACATATCTTCTTTATTCATCTCATACTCATCAAATGTGCCAAGTTCCCTGGACATCTCTGCCGAAGTTTTGTAAGCAATTCCGGTCATTAAAGCTGTAATTGCCGAGGTCATTGCCCTGCCTTCAGGGGAATCGTAGGGCAACCCCATTGTCATTAAAAGGCTTCCTATGTTTGCATAGCCAAGACCAAGAGTCCTGAATTTATACGAAATATCAGCAATCTCAGGGCTTGGAAATTGAGCCATTAAAACGGATATTTCAAGGGTAATTGTCCACAACCTTGTTGCGTGGACAAAAGCATCAACATTGAATACCCCTGTTTCAGTATGATAAAACTTAATTAAATTCAGGGATGCGAGGTTGCAGGCGGAATTGTCTAAAAACATATACTCCGAACAGGGGTTGGATGCATTTATTCTACCTGATTTCGGACAGGTATGCCATTCGTTGATTATTGTGTCAAACTGAACACCGGGGTCTGCACAGCTCCATGCTGCATAACCAATTTTATCAAACAATTCCTTTGCCTTTATTCTCTTTGCAACCTTTCCGTTTGTTCTGTAAGTCAATTCCCAGTCTCCATCTTTTTCAAGTATTTCAAAAAATTTAGATGGAATTCTAACGGAATTATTGGAATTCTGTCCCGACACTGTGCTGTAAGCCTCAGATTCCCAGCCTGTGTCAAACTCGTCAAAGAGTATCTCCTCAACACCCTGCTTTGCAAGTTGAATTACCCTGTAAATATATGTTTCTGGAATGCCTGCTTTCTTTGCATTGTAAACCGCTTCCGCAAGTTTCGGATTTTTCTTTGGATCAAATGAATCTTCCCCATCCCCGTCTTTGCATGCCTTTAACACATTGTTTAGGTGTATATTACACTGCCTGCTTCCTGCCACAAGGGAAGCAACCTTCTGCTCCTCTTTCACTTTCCAATCAATAAATTCCTCAATATCAGGGTGGTCTATATCAAGTATGACCATCTTTGCAGCCCTTCTCGTTGTTCCACCAGACTTAATTGCGCCAGCCGCCCTGTCTCCTATCTTTAAAAAACTCATTAAACCTGATGAAAATCCGCCACCTGAAAGAGGCTCTCCCTTTGCCCTTATCTTTGAAAAGTTAGTCCCTGAACCTGAACCGTACTTAAATATCCTTGCTTCCCTTACCCACAGATCCATTATTCCGCCGGGATTTACAAGGGTATCTTCAATGGAAAGGATAAAACAGGCATGAGGCTGAGGCCTCTCGTAAGCACTTGTTGATCTTTTTACCTCTTTTGTGTCAGGGTCAACATAGTAATGCCCCTGAGATGGGCCGTCTATACCGTATGCCCAGAATAATCCTGTGTTAAACCATTGAGGAGAGTTTGGGGCTGCAATCTGATGGGAAAGCATGTAAACCATCTCATCGTAATACGCTTTTGCATCCTCTTCAGAATCAAAGTAACCGTACTTATAGCCCCAGTAAGTCCATGTACCTGCAAGCCTTTCAAAAACCTGTCTTGAATCTGTTTCTCCTCCATACCTTTCATCTTCCGGAAGAGTTTTAAGGTATTCTTCATCAGGAACAGATCTCTGGAGCCAAACAGGAATTCCCTTTTCTTTAACTTTTTTTGTTTTTTTTGGCACCCCTGCTTTTCTAAAATACTTCTGAACAAGAACATCCACCGCAACCTGCGACCAGTTCTCAGGTACAATTACATCTTTTGCCTCAAAAACAACGGTACCGTCGGGATTGACAATCCTTGAATCCCTTTTAACAAAATTCAACCCTGCATAGGGGGTATTGTTTTTGGTATAAAACCTCTTAACCTTCATTTTAACCCTCACACATAATATTTTGTTATAGCAACAATTTTATAACACAATATATTGTGGGTTTCAAATAATATTTTAAGAGTAAAAATAAAAAAAGCGGGGCTTAAAATCCCCGCTACAAACAAAGCTGAATAAAGAAACCACTAAATTTCAAATTTCCTCAATTATTTTCAACAACTTCTCCACATGGCCTTTTGCCCTTACATTCCTCATTGCCTTTAACACATTCCCATCTTCATCAAGGATAAAGGTAGAGCGAATAACCCCCATTCTAACCTTTCCATACATCTTTTTCTCACCGTAAGCGCCAAATTCTTCCATAACCTTTTTCTCTGTATCAGACAAAAGGGGAAAATTTAACTCAAACTTTTCTTTAAATTTTTTATGGCTTGCCAGACTATCAGGGCTAATTCCTATAACAAAAGCCTTTTCTCCAATCCTGTTCAGGTTATCCCTGAAATCACAGGCCTCTGTCGTGCACCCCGGAGTATTGTCTTTCGGGTAAAAGTAAACTATAACCTTTTTACCTTTCCCTAAAAAATCTTTCAAACAGTACTCCCTTTCCTCACCTTCAGGAGAAAGGCCTTTTAAACAAAAGTTGTTAACTTTATCTCCTTCATTGTACATATATCCTCCTTAAATAGTTTTATGTCTTTTTACAATCTCTTCAACAAAAATATCCATTTTTTCAAAATCCTCTTTACCCGGCAATCCTTTTACAAGAAACGGCTCAATCCATTCAGCTTTTAAATTAGAAGTTAAAGATTTCAACTGGTCCACACCTTTCCCACCCCATCCATAAGAACCTACTATAGAAACAAATTTTGTTTTTGGCCTTAAAGCGTTTGTTAAATAAGCTGCATAAACGCATTGAGGGTGAAGACCGCCAAGAACATAGGGAGAGCCAAAGATAACTGTTGCGGCATCAACAAGTGCCATGGCCAATTCTCCAACATCTGTAACAATCAAGTTGTATGGAATAACTTCAACACCTTTGTTCATCAATCTTTCAACAAGCTCGTTAACAATATGCTCTGTACTGTCATGCATAGAAACAAATGGAATCAGAACCCTGTTTTCAACCCTTTCGGATATCCAATCCTTGTAAGAATCAATTATCAAAGAGGGCTTATCATAAACAGGGCCGTGGGATGGGGCAATCATTTCAATCTCTCTTTTTTCAATCTTTTCAATATTCCTTTCAATAAACTTTCTGAATGGCATCATAATTTCCGCATAATATCTTTTTGCGTCCTCAACAACCTTATACTCATCCTTTACAAACAAATTGGAAGTTGCCCTGTGTGAACCGAAAAAATCACAGGAAAATAGGATTTTATCCTCAATAAGATAGGTTGACATTGTTTCAGGCCAATGAACCCAGGGGGTGTAGATAAACTCAAGCGTCTTATCACCAAGGGAAAGGGTTTCCCCATCTTTTACTTCAATAAATCTATCCTCATCAATATGCAGATGATCCATTAAAAAAGCCTTGCATTTAGGATTGGTGACAACCTTACAGTCCGGATGCCTTTCAAGAACATAGGGAATTGAACCTGAATGATCCTGCTCTGCATGGTTTGAAATTAAATAATCAATTCTCTTAACACCAACCTCATCAATATGCCTGAAAAAAATATCTTTTTTGTAAGGCTCAACAGTGTCAATAAGGGCAATTTTCTCACTTCCAATAATTAGGTAAGAATTGTAACTTGTTCCATCAGGAAGAGGGACAAGCTCATCAAAAAGCGTTCTATCCCAATCTATGGCTCCCACCTCAAAAACTCTGTCTTTAACCTTTCTCATAATCCCTCCACTTTTTATTCAACCATATTTTAATAATAATTTTTTTTATTTGCAATTGTTTTTCCCAAAAACGCTCATTCTACAAAAATCACTTCTATATTCTATCTCAAAAAAAGGAAAACACTAAAACTATTGTTTGAAAAAAATAATTATTTTAGTTAGAATTTCAAAGCAAGACAGGGGGTAATGTGAAAATAGCAATTGATCTTCACTCCCATAGCGGATATTCAGGGGGAGTTGGAAAAATAAGCCTTGAAAAAATAAGCGAGTCAATGAAAAAAAAGGGGATAGATGTTTTTGGAACAGGCGACTGCCTTCATCCATTCTGGTTCAGCCGTTTGATGAACAAACTTATTGAAGTGGAAGAAGGCGTATTCACTCTTAACAAAAAAGATGATCGATACTTTATTCTTCAAACCGAAATTGTTGTGACAGCACCAATTTCCAAAAGCAAAAGAAAATCAGTACATGTTGTTCTTTTATTTCCCTCGTTTTCAACAGTAAAAAAAGTTATTGAACTTTTCAAAAATTATGGAATAAAAAATACTATAGGAAGACCTTTTATAACCCTTAATTCTCAGTTTGAAGTCTCTGATTTTTTTTACACTTTAAAAGCAATTGATGAAAAAATAGTAATGTTTCCAGCCCATATAATGACACCTGATGGTATTTTTGGTTCAAATAATCCCATAACCTACCTCGAAGACTTCTTTGGAGATTATGCCTCGAAAATAAAAGTTCTTGAAACAGGGTTAAGTGCTGATCCTGAAATGCTTGATAAAATCCCCCAGTGCAGGGAAAGAAATTATATCAGCAACAGCGATTGCCATTCCCATGCAATTCACAGGATAGGTAGAGAATTTACCATACTTGAAGTAAATTCCATAAAATTCAATGAGATTAAAAAAGCAATTGAAGGAGATGGTATTATCTCAACATACGAATTCAATCCGAGAGAAGGAAAATACTATGCGTCCGGGCACAGAAAAGGCAAACACAATCATCCCGAACACTTCTTCACTGAGCATAATAGCAATCTTATATGCCCATATTGCAAAAAACCTTTCACAAAAGGGGTAAAACATAGAATAGAGGAATTGGCTGCAAACCAAAAATTGAACATTCCAAGAATCAAACAAAGAACATTTAAAAGAATAATTCCATTGATAGAGGTAATAGCCTATGGATTAAAAATAAAAACATTATCTTCTAAGAAGGTAATAAAAACTTACAATGAAATAATATCAACAATTGGCAATGAAATAACCCTCTGGCTAAAACCAGTAAAAGAAATTGAAAAAGATTTATCATCTGTTCTTAATGAAAATGTTTTAAGAGCCATAATTGCAATACACAAAGAGGAATTTACCTTTGATCCACCCGGTTTTGACGGCGAGTACGGAAAACTGAAGATTTTTTTAAATTAGGTGCTGGGTTTAGGTGTTAGGTTTGGAGTGAAGAAGGAACCCATTTAGTAAAATTTAAAAGATTTATTCCTTGTTTAAACCTAAAACTCAGAATCCAGTACCTAATACCTATTTTTATTAAAATCTTTATTTTTTTTCTTGACTAAAACATTAAAAAGAAACATAATAATGAATGACTATTCATTCATTATTCTTTGAAAGGGGGAAAAGATGGCTGAAAAAAGGTTTTTAAAAGGCGGTGAGTACCTTATTACGCCAATGGAAGAATCGGAGATCTTCACTGTTGAAGAACTTGATGAGGAGATAATTGAATTTGGAAAAACCGCAGAAAAGTTTATGAGAGAGAAGGTTTTGCCAAATGCAAAGGAAATTGACAACCACAACTTTGATCTTCTCATTAACCTGATAAAAGAGGCAGGGGAACTTGGACTTCTGTCAATTGATGTTCCAGAAGATTACGACGGGCTTGGAATGGATAAGAAAACCACAATGTATGTTGCAGAAAAGATGGGGATTGAAGCATCATTTTTAACTGCATTTGCCGCACATACGGGAATAGGCACACTTCCACTTATCTATTTTGGAAATGAAGAGCAGAAAAAGAAATATCTTCCTCTTCTTGCATCAGGGGAATGGATTGGGGCATACTGTCTTACAGAGCCTGGCGCTGGCTCAGATGCAATGAATATTAAAACAAAGGCTGTTTTATCAGATGATGGAAAATATTACATCTTAAACGGAACAAAGCAGTTTATTACAAATGCAGGTTTTGCTGACCTTTTTACAGTTTTTGCAAAAATTGACGGAGAGAAGTTTACGGCATTCCTTGTTGAAAAAAATACCCCTGGACTTTCTTTTGGTCCCGAAGAAGACAAGATGGGTATTAAAGGCTCTTCAACAAGAGAAGTTATTTTAGAAGATGTGAAAGTTCCGGTGGAAAATGTACTGGGAGAAATCGGGAAAGGACATAAAATTGCATTCGGTATTTTGAATATTGGAAGGTTTAAACTTGGTGTTGTCTGCCTCGGTGCTATAAAGGAAGCTCTTTCAATTGCAACAAAGTATGCCAATGAGAGAAAGCAGTTTGGACTTCCTCTTTCAAAATTCGGTTTGATAAAAGAAAAACTCGCAACAATGGCATACAAGGCTTATGCCCTTGAAGCAGCGGTTTACAGAACAGCAGGGCTAATTGACAATGAAATTGAAAAGATAGACAAATCCGACCCTGAATACAATCAGAAGGTTTTGAACGCCGTTGCAGAATACGCAATTGAGTCTTCAATTATCAAAGTGCTTGGTTCCGAATGGCTTGATTACGCCGTTGACGAAACTTTGCAGATACATGGTGGATATGGATTTTCTGAAGAATACCCTGCTGCAAAGATGTACAGGGATTCAAGAATCAACAGGATCTTTGAGGGAACAAATGAGATCAACAGGATCCTTATTCCAGCCATGCTTGCAAGAAAAGCATTGAAAAAGGAACTTCCCCTTTTAGAGTTTGAGAATGTTATTGTTGATGAAATCAAGAATCCGATGAAGCAGCCAAGGCCGGCACAGGGATTACTTGGAAATGAGGTAAGGTACATTGAACTTGCAAAGAGGGTTGCAATGTTCCTTGCAGGCGTTGGAATGAAAAAGTTTGGGGAAGGTATCAAAAAAGAAGAAGAGATGCTTGCAATTCTTGCAGACCTTTGTATGGGAATATACACTGCCGAATCTGCAATTCTTAGGACAAGAAAGTATGCAGAGATGTTTGGAGAGGACAAGGTTGGCTTGAGAGTTGCCGCAACTCAGCTTTATGTTAACGAATTCCTTTCAACCGTGCCGGTTCTTGCACAAAAGGCATTAACTTACATGTTTGAAGGTCAGAAGTTGAAAGAACAAACACTTGCTATCAAAACATTTATGCCAGTATATACAGTTAATGAAATAGGATTAAAAAAAGAGATTGCCTCTTTAGTTATAGAAGAAGAGAAGTATCCTTTCTAATCCTCCTCCTCTTACTTTTATCAGTAAGAATTGGGTGCCGACTTTGTTCGGCACCGCTTTTTTTTACAATCAATTTTAAAAATTAAAATATTAAGTTAAATTTTTAATTCAAAAAACTATTTCTGGATATAATTATTGCAGTCATTTATAAGAAAATATCTGTAAACCCAATTAAGTGGGGATTTTTGAAAACCAGTTCCCGGACAGCCAACAAAAACAGTGGGTTGTTGTCTGTTATCTATGTCTATTGCAAGAGCAAAAGGAAAAGGCATGTTTTGGTTCTGTTTTACCCATGTTTTGCCTCCATCCTGAGAAAACCATATACCGTTTGAACCTGATTCATACCCACCTGATTGAAAGGCACTTGATGAAGTTGCATAAATATAATTGGAATTAACCGGGACAATTGCAACCTTTCTTAGAAAATCATCTTCAAGGATCTTTGTCCAGGTTTCACCATTATTTCTACTTCTATACAGGCCTCTGTTTCTCCCAAAAACACAAACATACACTGTGTTTGGGATATTTGGGTCTGTCTTAATGTCAAAAAAAATCCCCTGATAATTCCAGTCCCAGAATGAAATACCATTGACTGCTACCATATCAGGATGGCTTATATTTTGCCAGCTCTCTCCACCATCTTTTGAAACCCATATACCCCTCTCCCCACCAGCATATACTATGTTCCCGTTGAAATAATCAACCGCTG
>JALSOA010000076.1 GCA_026986725.1 Acidobacteriota bacterium | reverse complement strand
TGGAGGGATTGCGAACAGGTTTTTGATAACCACCGTTGGCGGAGGAAATTCAGAGTATTTGAAGTGGGATTACAATGTTTCGGTTGATTACAAAACATTTGGCAAAGCAGATGTAAGGGTTGAGAGTTTTGCAGAATGGGATGTTTTAAAAAGTGAAAAACCATTGAACAGAACTGAACATGCTACTCTTTTTAATAAATTTGAAAAAAAGTGTTGTTATTAAATGATTGCTTTAATAAAAGGAAAGGTTGAAGAAAAAGAAGCAAACGCTGTAATAGTTCTTTCCGGTGACGTTGGATACAGGTTGTACCTGTCTTTTCAAAGCCTGTCAAAGGTGTCGGTTGGCGATGAGATCAGATTCTATACCCATCACTTTGTAAAAGATGATAGAAATGAACTGTATGGTTTTTTAACAAAAAAAGAACTCATCCTTTTTGAAAAACTCATTTCAATAGGAGGAATTGGTCCGAAAACTGCCCTTGCAATTCTTTCACCCTTTGATGTTGAAAAGATTGAAAATGCAATTCTGAACGGAAATATCTCTTTTCTGGTGAAGATACCCGGTATAGGTAAAAAAACTGCTCAAAGGATAGTACTTGAACTGAAAGGTCAACTTGAGGTTGAGGAGAAAAAAGGTATAAATGTGCCTGACGAGGTTTATCAGATACTTTTAAACCTTGGTTACAGAAAAAAAGAGATCGAAAAAGCAATTGAATCTATCTCAAATCAACTGGAATATGCAAACGATGTGGAATCAATTTTAAAACTTTGTTTTGAAAAACTGAGTCCTATTTAAAGAAATTTAACATGAATATTTTTAATCGCTGTGATAAAATCCAATAATTAAGTTTACATTAAGGAGGGTTGATGTTTAAAGGGCATCCAAAAGGATTGATTGTTCTTTTTTTTACTGAGATGTGGGAGAGGTTTGGATTTTACACCATGCTTGCCCTATTTACCCTGTACATGAAACATTATTTCGGGTGGGATACTGAAAAATCAGGTCAGATCTATGGATTATACCTGGCTTTTGTTTATTTCACTCCTTTAATCGGTGGGTTTATAGCGGACAGGTTTCTTGGATACAGCAAAACAATTAACATTGGTGCATCAGTGTTGTTGATTGGCTATGCAATGCTGTCAATTCCACATCCATCTGAATTGTTTTTTTACCTCTCTTTAATAGTGCTTGTTCTGGGAAACGGACTTTTTAAAGCAAATATATCAGTTCTTGTTGGAAATCTTTACGATAATAATTCACCGTTGAAGGATGCCGCCTACAACATCTTTTATATGGGAATAAATGTGGGTGCGTTCCTTGCCCCTCTTGTTGCGGGCTTTTTAAGGAATGAAGCCCCTGATTTAATCTATGAATGGATAGGAATAAGAGTGAACGGTTTTAACCTTGCTTTTGGTGCTGCTTCTTTGGGCATGCTTATTTCTTTAATTGTGTTCAATGTTTTTAAAACTTACTACCTCGATTCTGACAGGGTCAGACATGAAGATTCTATGCTTAATGGAAAACAGATTTCACCGGAGCAGGAAAGAGAAAGAATATTTGCATTGCTTGTTATTTTCTTTATCGTAATATTTTTCTGGATGGCTTTTCACCAGAATGGTTTTGCTCTAACATTATTTGCAGACGAATCTGTCAGGAGAACAGTAAGTATCTTTGGTCATGTTTTGACAATTCCGCCAGAGTTATATCAGGTATTTAATCCTTTGTTTATTTTGATATTAACACCTGTTATTGTGGGAACTTTCGGTTATCTTGCAAAAAAAGGAAAAGAGCCTTCCACTCCTGCAAAAATAGGATTGGGGATGCTTTTAACGGGTTTTGCATTTCTCATAATGGTTGCGGCATCAAAGGCAGGAGGGAATCTGGACAACAACAGTGTTTCTCCCATCTGGCTTGTTTCCACTTACTTTGTGGTAACACTTGGGGAATTGTGTTTAAGCCCTATGGGGTTATCGTTTGTCTCAAAAGTTGCCCCTCCAAGAATGAAAGGCTTAATGATGGGGGGATGGTTTGTGGCAACAGCGATTGGCAATTACCTTGCTGGTTTTGTTGGAAGATACTATCATGTCTGGCCGCATAGCAGGTTTTTTCTTTTACTTTCGGTTCTTGCTTTTGCTTCATTTGGGCTGGTTTTACTTTCTCTGAAAAGATTAAAACATGCAACAAGGGAAGAAATTGATTGAGTTTTTGTATTTTTTTATTGAAATTATAGGAGTTAATTGTTATCATTTGAATGAAATTCAATTTGCAGGAGGTGAATTTAAATGAAAAAGGTTTTTGGATTGATAGGTGTATTGGGGCTTTTTATTGTCCTTTCAGGGGTTGCTTGTTGTACAAAACCACCTGAGGAGCTTGCCACTGCCAAAGATGCTGTTAAAAAGGCTGAAAATGCGTGTGCAGCAGATTATGTTAAGGTAGAACTTGATAAAGCAAAAGAAGAGTTAAACAAGGCAAATGATCGTTATGAGAATGGGAAAAGGTGGAAAAAATGCACTGAAACCAGAGATCTCTCAATGAAAACCATAGAGCTTGCAAAGAAAGCAGAACAGGATGCACTTGCTGAAAAAGAGAAAGCAAAGAAAATGGCTGATGAATCAATTGCAATGATGGAAAAATGCATTGAAAAGGCAAAGGCAGCTGAGGCAAATGTATATGCAAAGGACGAATTTAACAGGGCTTTGGCAAAGTTTGAAGAGGCTAAAAAACTCTATGCTTCAAGTGAATGCAAGTACTATAAGGTTAAAGATATGGTTGAAGAAGCACATGGCATATTGAAGAACTCTATTGCCATGGCAAAGGCTGAAAAAGAGAGAATAGCGGAGGAGAAAAGGAAAGCAGAGGAAGCAGCAAAGAAGGCTGCTGAAGAAGAGTTGAAGAAACATCCAAGAGAATGGACTGTTGTTAAGGGTGAGTGCCTCTGGAAGATTGCAGGTTATGAAAAGATCTATGGAGACCCATTCCAGTGGCCACTTATTTACAAAGCCAACAAGTCTCAAATTAAAGACCCTGATTTAATCTATCCAGGACAGGTTTTCAAAATCCCGAGGAATGTGCCTGAAGAAGAGGTGAAAGAAGCCATTAAAGAGGCTAAAAACAGGCCATGGCCTGTTCAAAACTTCCTTTTTGATGGAAAATAATTAATCGAATTTTAGGTTAGACGATGGCGAGAGTTTATACTCTCGCCTTTATCTTTACCATGACGAAATATCAAATAGATCCACATATTGTCCCCCAGATTTATTCAGAGAACAATAAAATAATTAAATTCATTGAAAATTATTACAATGTGAGGATCTCTGCAAGGGGGCAGGATTTTAAGGTTCTTGACAATGATAAAAGTGAAGAGATCTATTCTCTGCTCTCTGTAATTGAAGGTTATATATTGAAAAAGGGTAATGTTACAAATGATGAAATAATATCACTTATTCGAATTAAAAAAGATGCCCCCGACATCTCTCTTGATGACATACTTGAGGTAAGTTCAATTGTTCCATATTCAAGAAAGCCTATTTATCCAAAAACCTTGAATCAAAAACTTTATGTTCATCACATTCATAAAAATCATGTTGTTTTTGCAATAGGGCCTGCGGGTACAGGCAAAACATATCTTGCGATGGCTGTTGCTATTAAATACCTTGTTGAGAAATCTATAAACAGGATTATATTAACAAGACCAGCTGTTGAGGCCGGAGAAAGCCTTGGGTTTTTGCCGGGAGATCTACAGGCAAAGATAGACCCTTATCTCAGACCTCTTTACGATGCGCTGTTCGACATTCTTCCAGGCGACCTTGCCGATAGATTTCTTGAAAGGGGGCAAATAGAGGTTGCTCCACTTGCGTATATGAGGGGTAGAACATTAAACGATGCTTTTTTGATCCTTGACGAAGCACAGAACTCCACATCAGAGCAGATGAAGATGTTTTTGACAAGGATAGGGTTTAATTCAAAGGCGGTGATAACAGGAGACATAACCCAGATTGACCTACCTACACGAAAGAGATCCGGCCTGATTGAGGCAAAAGAGATTTTAAAGGAGATTGAAGGCATAAAGTTCGTTTTTTTCAATGAGAAAGATGTGGTAAGACATAAAATAGTTCAAAAAATAATAAAGGCCTATCAGAGATATGAAGAAGAAAAAGAAAACAGCAAATAGAAAAAATGTTACTCAATATGCTTTAAAGTTAATAAGAAGCATTGATTTTCATTCTTCTTTGCTATTTTTAGTTGTTACTCTGCTTATACTTCTAAATGTATTTTCTTTTCAGACAAATATTGGATTAAAAATAGGCGATATTGCTCCAAGAGATATCTACGCTTATACAGATCTTGAGGTTCCTGATGAGGTTGCCACATCAAAAAAGAGAAAAGAAGCCCTGGAAAACACCCCAAATGTATATCTTTACCTGTCTGATAAAAGGGATGAAATTATAGAGAAAATTAATGCAATAAGTACTCTTGTAAAAGATTACCTCAACAAAAAAAGGAGTATCAAAGAGGGAAAGCGCCCTGATATGCAGGTTCAAAACTCTTTGAAGCAATCTTTAATAGATAAGATCTCTGTTCTCGTTCCTGTTGGGGAAGAGTATTTTCAGGCAATGGTTTCTTTCTTTTCTGAAGATAGAAATGTTGAGAGATTGAAAGATTTTGTTTCATACATTTACACCAGAGGCCTTGTTAAGAATAAAAAACTTTTCACATTGAAAAATAATGAGGCAATACTGTATGATTCACAGAGGAAGCAGGAATTTTTAATAAGACAAAAACCCGCTGTTCTTGATTTCTCTGATCTCAAAAACCTTATCAAAGACTTTTTTACAACAGTAAAATTGGACAGGAAAAGCAGGAGATATCTTGCAGACTTTTTGTTTAATTTGTTTGAACCAAACTACATTTTTGATTCCCAGAGGACAAAGGACAAGCAAAAACAGGCAATTGAATCTGTTGAGATCAGTTATCTTAGAAAAAAGAGTGGTGAGATAATTGTAAGAAAAGGCGAAAGAGTTAACAAAATTGCCTACCGTTTTATTGAACAGCAAAACAAAATTTTGAAAAAAAATATAACATTAAAAAGAATACTTGCAAATACATTTGTCCTGACATTACTTGTTTTTCTTGGTTTCTGGTTGGTTGCTCTTTACAGAAAAAGGTTTGCGAGGGGAAATGCCTTTGTTTTTTCGCTTATTATGGTGATAAACACTCTTGGAGTCATTGTTTTAAAAGGTTCAATTTTTATACTGGGTTTAATTGAAAGGTCACTTCAGTTTCAATCCTTTTTACAGGCAGGTCTCATATTTTTTGCAGTTCCGTACGCTTTTCCCGTATCTCTAACTGCAGTTATCCTTGATTGGTTCGCTGCATTAATAGTTGCTTTTTTTCTGACTGTTATAGTTATTCTTGTCTCTGCTGGGAACATTAAACTTGTGCTTTTTGCTATTTTTACTTCAATTGCAGTTATCTATTTTTTAAGGCAAACAACCAGAAGAACATCTTTGATGCTTGCATCATTTATGCTTGGTTTAATTAATTTTGTTATTGCGTCAATAATTCTCTTCTACTATGGTTACACAATTGATTTTGGTTTTTTGTTTAGCCTTTTGTTTATTACTGTTTTAGGATCAATTTTTATGGGTGGACTTGTAAGCACATTTTCTCCACTTGTTGAGTCTCTGTTCGGTATTGTTTCAGATATGAAGTTATCTGAACTATCAACCATGGATAACCCTCTTTTAAAACAACTGGCAATGGGTGCTCCTGGAACATACCAGCATTCTATAAGGGTTGCAAACTTTGCGGAGGCAGCAGCCCAGAGGATAAATGCCAATGCGCTTCTTGTGAAAGTTGGGGCATATTATCACGATATTGGAAAAGTTAAAAAAGCGGAGTATTTTATAGAAAATTTACGGCCTGGAGAAGAGAATAAGCATTCAAGATTGGCACCAAAGATCAGTGCTTTGATCCTGAAAAACCATGTAAAAGATGGTGTTGAGATGGGGGAAGAGTACGGTTTGCCTGAAGAGATAATTGATTTTATAAGGGAGCATCATGGAACAAAATTAATGACTTACTTTTACAACAAAGCCCTGAGCATGGCAGATGAAAATGGGGAAAATGTACTTGAAGAAGAGTACCGTTACCCCGGTCCTAAGCCTTCATCCAAAGAGAGTGCAATATTAATGATGGCTGATGCCATTGAGGCAGCCTCAAGAACATTACATTCCCCGCTTACTCCAGGAAAAATACAGCACCTTGTTGATAGAATCGTTCAGGATATTATTGACGATGGACAGCTCTCAGAAAGTGAAATAACCTTTAAAGAATTAAGTGAGGTGAAAAAAAGTTTTATTGAAAACCTTTCTGCATACTTTCATACAAGGATAGATTATCCTGGTTTTGATTTTAATAAAGAAGATGAAAATGAACCTGAAAAGGAAAAAGAGGTTCAGGATAGAGCAGATGGATGATATTTCCGTTTCAATTCAGAATGACAGGTGTTGTAAAGATTGTGAGGCTCTCTTTAAATCCTTCTGGGGTAAATTGAAAAGGGAGATAAAGAAAGATCTTCCCCCTCTTTTTTATATTGAGGTTGTTTTAATTGATTCTGAGACCATGAGAAGACTTAACAGCACATACAGGGGTAAAGACAATGTTACTGATGTTTTAAGTTTTGAGGATGGAGATATACTTCCTGACGGCAGACTATTCCTTGGTTCTGTTTTAATATGCTGTGAGAGGGCTAAAGAACAGGCAAAGGAGATAGGAAATTCCCCTGAGCAGGAGTTGTTGTTTTTGTTTCTTCACGGTACATTGCATTTACTGGGATTTGATCACGAAACAGACAATGGTGAAATGATGGCTTTACAATCCGATCTTAAAAAGAGATTGGGTATTTTTCAGGAAACACTGGAGGAATAAATGATTGTCTTATCCATAATGTTGATCGTTTTATTAAGGATTATTTCTCTTACAATGAAATTTGCATTCAATAATTTAACCTTAATAGACCTGAAAAAGATATCTGAAAATGAAAAGGAGATGGATGATATTGTTAAAAACAGGGTAACAATTCAATTCATGCTTTCCTTTCTTGGTGAAATAACCATTGTTGCAATTTCTTTTCTATTTTATTTTTATTTAAAAGGCATTCAGAAAACCCTTTTATTTGTGTTTATTTATGTTCTGCTTGAAAAAATTTTCATATCCGTTATCTCCTTTTTTAGCAGAGAAAAAGTGGTTGAAATTCTTATGCCTGTGTTTAACCCTCTGTTTTTCCTGATAAAGATTTTTGTTTATCCTGCGGTTAAAATTGCAGTAATTCTACTTAAAAAGGAGGATGTTAGAGTTGATGATGAAGAAAACAGGGAAGAGGAGGAGAAAGCATTTATTGATGTTGCAACTGAAGAGGGGATAATAGAGGAAAATGAAAAAGATTTAATCAAGGGAGTACTTGATTTTGGCGACACAATAGTTAGAGAGGTAATGACCCCGAGAACTGACATAATAGCAGTGAGGGAAGACATAACTTTTCAATCTTTGATTGAAAAATTTAAACAGGCAAAGCATTCAAGGTTGCCGGTTTTTAGGGATACCATTGATAATATTGTGGGTATTGTTCATTTAAAAGATGTTCTATCCTTGACTGAAAACGGGTTTGATTTATCAAAAATAGTACAGGAGCCATACTTTATACCTGAAACCAAAAAGGTGCTTGAACTCTTAAGAGAATTACAGGGTCTGAAATTGAAAATGGCAATAGTTATAGACGAATATGGTGGAACTGCCGGTGTTGTAACCATTGAGGATCTTGTTGAAGAGATAGTTGGAGAGATAGAAGACGAGCACGATGTTGAAAAAAGTCTTATTGAAAGGATTAACGAAAGTACATACATTGTTGATGGCAGTTGCAATATACACACTTTTGTGGAAGAAAGTGGAATAGAACTTGATTTAGAGGATGTGGACACAATGGGAGGTGCTATTTTTGCAATATTTGGAAGGATACCTGAAGAGGGCGAGATAACCACTTACGGTGGTAATATTAAAGTTACTGTTTTGAAAATGCAGAATAAAAGAGTGAAGAAGATTAAAATTGAAAAAATAGAAGGAGAAAAAAATGACTAAATTTGGAGAGGTTGCTCTTGTTGGAAGGCCAAATGCAGGGAAATCAACTCTTTTAAACTACTTGCTTGGCAGAAAAGTATCAATTGTTTCAGACAAACCTCAGACAACCAGGCACAGGATCCTGGGGGTGGTTACAAAGGAGGATTATCAAATTGTTTTTGTTGACCTTCCAGGTTTTCACAAACCAATATATCAGATGAACAAGGTTATGATGCAAAATGTTTATAATGAACTTGATACATCGGATGTGATACTATACATTGTTGATGCTTCAGTTCCTATGGGCAATGGAGAAAAGTTTTTGATGGAAACGCTAAAAGGTGTTGAAAAACCCAAAATTGTGGCACTGAACAAAATAGACATAATAAAAAAGTCAAGGGTACTCCCTATGATAGAGGAGTTTAAAAATGCCGGTTTTAATGAGATAGTCCCCATATCGGCCTCTGCAGGTATCAATATTGATGAACTCGTAAATGTTATATTGAAGTACCTACCAGAGGGGGAGTTTCAGTACGATGTTGATTATATTACCAACATAAACGAAAAGTTGTTCATTTCAGAAACAATTAGAGAAAAAGTTTTAAAATACACAAGAGATGAACTTCCCTACACAACTTTTGTAGAAGTCAGAAAAATTGAGCATTTTGACGATTATGTTGAGATATTCTGCGATATTATTGTGGAGAAGAAATCACAAAAGCCCATTCTAATAGGAAAAGGTGGAAATATGATAAAAAAAATAAGAAAAGAATCAGAAAGAGAATTGATGGAGTATTTCGGCAAAGAGGTTTCCCTTGAACTTTTTGTCAGGGTTGAGAAGATGTGGAGACAGAAGGGGAAATATTTGCAGCAATTTAATATTTAGTAATAACTTTACAATACCTGTTCTTCATGGTAAACTATTCTGTCCAATAAGGACTGATTAAAAAAAGAAAATATGGAGGTGGCTGATGCTTACGAAAGAAAAGAAATCGGAGATTATCGGCGCCTTCGGGAAACACGATAAAGATACGGGTTCTCCTGAGGTGCAGATTGCGTTAATTACCGAGAGGATTAACTATTTAACAGAACACTTTAAAGTTCACAAAAAGGATTACCATTCAAGAAGAGGTCTTTTAAAACTTGTATCTCAAAGAAAGAAACTTCTGGAGTACCTGAAAAGAAAGGATTTCAACAGGTACAGAGATATTGTTAACAAACTTGGCTTGAGAAAATAATTTAAAGAACAGGGAAAAATCATGAAAAAAGAAGTAAAGGTTTCCATTGGCGGAAAAGATATAGTCATGGAAACAGGTCATCTTGCAAAACAGGCGGATGGCTCAGTTCTTGTAACTTGTGGTGACACAAAAGTTCTCGTTACAGCGTGTATGTCTGATGATGTCAGGGAGGGAATTGACTTCTTTCCCCTTGTTTGTGATTACAAAGAAAACACATTCTCTGCAGGCAAGATACCGGGTGGTTTTTTTAAAAGAGAAGGTAAACCTTCCACAAAAGAGGTTTTAACCAGCAGGCTTATTGACAGGCCTTTAAGACCTTTGTTCCCGGAAAACTTTTTTAACGAAGTGCAGGTAATTGCAAATGTTTATTCATTTGATGCTGATAATGAGCCAGAGGTGCTTGCATTAACCGGGGCATCTGCAGCCCTTTTCATATCTAAAATACCCTTTACCACACCTGTTGGAGCGGTAAGAGTTGGAATGATTGAAGGGGAGTTTATTGTAAACCCAACCCATTCTCAAAGAGAAAATTCCATGCTTGACCTTGTTGTTGCTGGCACTGAAGAGGCTATAGTAATGGTTGAGGCGGGGGCAAAAGAGGTTTCTAATGAAACAATGGTCGAGGCTCTTGATTTTGCTCATAAACACATAAAAGAACTTGTAAAAGCCCAGAAAGAGTTGTTTGAAATGATTAAGCCGGAGAAGGTGGAAGTTGAAGAAAGATTTATAGATGAGGTTCTCTATTACGAGGTTGAAGCGGAGATCTCTGAAAAATTACTTGATGCTTTAAGAATTAAGGGTAAATTGGCTTCAAATGCCGCTGTAAAAGAATTAAAGAAAAAACTTATTGAATCGTACGAAGAAGAATTACAATTAGATGTTTCGTACATTTTTGACAGGATAAAGGAAAAAATCTTTAGAAATTATGTTTTAAACGAAAAGAAAAGGCTTGACGGGAGAGCTTTTGATGAAATAAGGCCCGTAACCTGCGAGGTAGCTGTTATGCCCCGCACCCATGGCTCTGCCCTTTTCACAAGGGGCGAAACCCAGGCACTTGTTACCACAACACTTGGCACATTTGGAGACAGCCAGTTGATAGATGGGCTCGAAGGGGAAGAAGAGGAAAAATTTATGCTCCATTATAACTTCCCTCCATTCAGTGTTGGAGAGGTCAGGCCTTTAAGGGGACCTGGCAGAAGGGAGATAGGGCACGGTGCACTTGCAAAAAGGGCAATTGAGCCAATGATTCCTTCAGAAGAGGAATTTCCGTACATTATAAGGGTTGTTTCAGAGATACTTGAATCAAACGGCTCCTCATCAATGGCAACGGTTTGCGGTGGAACATTGTCTTTAATGGATGCAGGAGTTCCCCTTAAAAAGCCTGTTGCAGGGATTGCTATGGGTCTTGTTAAGGAAGGGGATAAATATGTAATTTTAACGGATATTGCAGGGGCGGAAGACCATTACGGTGATATGGATTTCAAGGTTGCAGGGACAAAAGACGGTATTACTGCATTGCAGATGGATATCAAGATAAAGGGTTTAACAAAAGAGATAATGGCTGAAGCCCTTGATCAGGCAAGGAAAGCAATAGACTTTCTACTTGAGAAAATGACTGCTGTTATACCTGAGCCAAGGAAAGAGTTATCTCCCTTTGCTCCAAGGATTACGGAGATAGAAATATCAACTGACAAGATAAGAGATTTGATAGGACCTGGCGGCAAAACAATTAAGGAGATCGTTGATTCAACCGGTGTCAAGATTGAGATCAAGCAGGATGGGAAAGTCCTCATTGCCGCTACAAACGAAGAGGCTTCTAAAAAGGCAATAGATTTGATAAAAACTGTGACTGCTGTTCCGGAGGTTGGCAAAGTTTACGAAGGGGTTGTTAAGAGAATTGAGGATTACGGTGCCTTTGTTGAGATACTCCCCGGGAAAGAGGGGTTATTGCACAAAAGTGAGATAGCAAATCACTTTGTAAGGAATGTTGCGGATGAACTGAAACTAAACCAGAAAGTTCTTGTTATTGTTAAAGACATTGATAATCTTGGGAGAGTAAACCTTTCAAGAAAGCAGTTACTAAAAGATGATTCTCCTCAAAGTGAAAACAGGCATTTTAACAATGACAGCAGGCAGAGGAGAGGTCACTTTAATAACAGAGGGAAACATTACGACAACAAAGGGAAAGATAATTCATAAATACTTATAAAAAAAGGGAATGTTATTCTTTGAACCGGGGGGAATTTATGCCTGTGATTCTTGCAAAATACATGGGAGATTATCTGGGAAAAGAAGTTACTCTCCAGGGATGGGTGAGGTTAAAAAGGAAGCATGGAAAAATCAGGTTTGTTGAGCTTAGAGACGGTTCTGCTTTTGTTCAATGTGTTTTTGTAAAAGGGGAAACCTCTGATGAGGCAATGGAAGACTTTAAAAAACTGACACAGGAATCTTCTATTGAATTAACCGGAACTGTTCAGCAAAACCCCAGAGACGGAAGTTATGAGCTCCTTGTAAAGACTATGAAGATATACCAGATTTCAGAGCCCTTCCCCATAACCCCGAAAGAGCACGGGGTTGATTTTCTGATGGATCACAGGCACCTCTGGCTTCGTTCCAAAAGGCAATGGGCTATTCTAAAGATAAGGCATGAAATAATCAAAGCCTGCAGGGATTTTTTTGATGAAAGAGACTTTGTGCTTGTTGATTCCCCGATTCTTACTCCGAATGCAGCGGAGGGCTCTACAACTCTTTTTAAAACAGATTACTTTGGGGAAACTGCATACCTTACCCAGAGCGGGCAATTGTACTCTGAGGCTGCAATTGCCGCATTTAAAAAGGTTTATTGCTTCGGTCCCACATTCAGGGCTGAAAAGTCAAAAACGAGAAGGCATTTGATGGAATTCTGGATGGTTGAGCCTGAAATGGCTTTTGCAACACTTGACGATGTTATGAACCTCGCAGAGGAATTTGTTGAGTACATAGTTCAAAGGGTGCTTGAAAGAAGGATGGAAGAGTTGAAGATACTTGAAAGGGATGTGTCGAAGCTGGAAAAGATTAAAAGGCCTTTTGAGAGAATGACATATACCGAAGCGGTTGAGCAGTTGCACAAATTAGGCTCGGATATTAAATGGGGAGAGGATTTCGGCGGAGACGATGAAACCATACTTACAAAACAGTATGACAAACCTATACTTGTTCACAGGTTTCCTGCAAGTTTCAAGGCATTTTATTTTGAGCTTGATAAAGAAAACCCCGAACTTGCACTTGGGGTTGATGTTTTGGCCCCAGAAGGTTACGGTGAGATAGTCGGAGGCGGAGAAAGGTCTGCCGATATTGAGCATTTGCTTGAAAAAATAAGGGAAGAGGGAATACCGGAAGAAAATTACAAATGGTACCTTGATTTAAGAAGATACGGGGCTGTTCCCCATGGAGGCTTTGGCCTTGGTATAGAAAGGACTGTTGCATGGATATGCGGCCTTCATCATGTAAGGGAAACAATCCCCTGGCCGAGAATGCTTAACAGGCTTTATCCATAAAATCTATGCCTAAATTCTTTTTTATAACACTTGGTTGCCCTAAAAACACGGTGGATTCAGAGGTAATGGCAGGGTGCCTTATTGAAAGGGGAATGGAGCCAGTTTTAAACCTTGACGACTATGTTGATTACGCTATTGTCAATACCTGCGGATTTATCCTGCCTGCAAAAGAAGAATCCATAGACAGAATACTTGAACTTGCAGAATTTAAAAAAAAGGGCAGAATCGGAAAACTTGTTGTTGCAGGCTGCCTTGTTCAAAGGTATATAAAGGATTTGAGAAAAGAGATCCCTGAAATTGATTACTTTGTCAGCCTTGACGACATTGAAAACATTGTTGATATACTTGAAAAAAACAGAGAATCACACTTTAAAATGCCCCAGTACATCTACTCTGAAAAATCTCCGAGGGTGTTGCAGAACACGGTTTATCAGTATGTGAAAATTTCTGAAGGCTGTAACCACACCTGTTCTTTCTGTGCCATACCGGGAATAAGGGGAAAATTGAGAAGCAGAACCATAGACTCTATATCTAAAGAGGTTAAAAACCTTGTCTCATCAGGCTATAAAGAGATAATACTTATCTCTCAGGATTCAACAATGTACGGTGCAGACATTGGAATGAAGGACGGGCTTTCAGCCCTTATTGAAAATTTAAATAAAATAAATGGGGACTTCTGGATAAGAGTAATGTATCTTTATCCAGGGGAGATTACGGACAGGCTATTAAAGGTTATGAGAGATAGTGAAAAGGTTTGCAATTACATTGATATCCCGCTTCAACATTCGTCAAAAAGGATACTGAAGTCCATGAAGAGACCGGGAGACGGTAATGAATACCTGAAACTGGTTGAGAGAATAAGGGAGATTTTCAATAACGAAGTATTTTTAAGAACATCCCTGATAGTTGGATATCCTGATGAAAGTTATAAAGAATTTAATGAATTGAAAAAATTTGTTATTGAAGCAGAATTTAATCACCTTGGAGTATTTGAATACTCCCATGAAGATGCGACACCTGCCTTTAAACTCACTGACAATGTGACAGAGGACACAAAAAAGAAAAGATTAAATGAAATAATGGAAATTCAAAAAGAAATATCGTACAATATCAATAAACAAATGGTTGGAAGTGAGTTAGAGGTTGTGATTGAGGGTTATTCTGAAGAAACCGACTTGCTTTTGAAAGGGAGGCATAGGGGGCAGGCACCTGAGGTTGATGGTGTGACCCTTATTAACGATGGTTTTGCTAATGTTGGTGACATTAAGATGGTTTTGATTGAAACGGCTATGCCTTACGATATTGTTGGTAAAATTTTATAGAGAAAGGAGAATAGTATGAGGGTCTTGAAATTTTTAACTGTTTTTTTGATGTTTGTTTTATTTTCTCTAAAAACAATGGCCGGAATACAGGCTGGAATGATTATCTTTAAGGTGGTTGATGAAAACAAAAAGCCCCTTGAAGGTGTAAAGATCACAATCACAATGAACAAGAGAAAGAATTTCCGGAAAGAACTTGTTACCGACAAAAAGGGAGTTGCAAGGGTTACACTTAACATTGCACTTTACACGGTCAGGTTTGAAAAAGAGGGATATGTTGCCTATGAAACCTATGCAAAACCGATTATAAGTGACAAAAAGGTAATGAACATTCAGCTATTAAGTCAGGAGGCTGCTTTAAAACAGCAGGAAAGCAAACTTTCACCGGAGGAAAAGGGAGTTCTGGCGTACAATCAGGCTGTGGAGTACCTAAAAAAGAAAGATGATAAAGATGCTTATCCATTGCTAAAAAAAGCCGTTGAATTGAATCCTCAACTTGCTTTTGCATGGTTTCATGTGGGGAGAATTGCACTTGAACAGAATAAACTTGACGAGGCAGAGAATGCATTGCTCAAGGCAATTGAATTAAATTCAAGTATGGGTGGTGCCTATGCAATGCTTGCCGATATTTACAAGAAAAAAGGTGATGAGAAAAATTACCAAAAATACCATAAAAAAGCAGAGGAGATGGGAGCAATATCTCCTGCAGAGTACTATAACAAGGCTGTTGAGTACATAAATGCAGGGAACGATAAGGATGCAAAAGTCTATCTTGAAAAAGCTTTAAAGATAGACCCAAAATATGCTGATGCTTATTATCAGCTTGGTCTTTTGTATTTGAGACAGGGCGATATGAACAAGTGCGTTGAAATGCTTAAAAAGTACCTTGAAGTGGCTCCAGATGGACCTCATGCAGGGGATGCAAAGGGGCTAATTCAGGGTTTAACCGGAAGTCAATAAATTTATTTTTGCGGGGGTGTTATGAGAAGGATTTTAGTTTTTCTGGCATTTATTTTTATTGCATTTAATCTTTTTGCAGCAGACAGGTACATCGTTGTTTTAAACAAAAAGCCTGTTGTGAAGGTTGCAAAGAGGGCTTTAAAAACCAAGGCTGCCAGAATGTACAGGCAGGAGGTCATTGATCAACAAAAAGATTTTATTAACTATGTGGAGAAGAAACTGAATGGGAAAGCCTTTGGCTCAATTCAAACAGTTTTAAATGCTGTTTTTATTGAGGTTGACCCGGACAAAGTCGAAAAGTTGAAGGAGTATTCTGATGTTGTTTCAGTTGAAAAGGATAGGGTTTACAGACTTAAACTTGATGCGGCAAACAGGATCTGTGATAATGTGATAATCTACAAGAAACTTGGGATGTCTCATCTTGATATTGGAAAAGGCATGAAGATAGCCATACTTGATACCGGTATTGATATTTCAAATCCCATGTTCAACGATGAGGGTTTCACCTATCCTGATGGCTTTGACCCCGGTGCAAACAATGAGTCTGAACTTACAAACAACAAGGTAATTGTTGCTAAAAACTTTGGGAGTGACCAGAATGCTTCCGACCAGTATGGACACGGCACTGCATGTGCAGGATGTGCTGCAGGAAGATATGTTGAGGTTCAGGATGGACCGTTTCTTTACAAGTTGTTAGGTGCTGCTCCAGGTGCTTACCTTGGAAATTACAAGGTGTTCACAATGGGGCCAAACGGGCCAGGCGCCTATCAATCTTCAATACTGAACGGTATAGACGCTGCTGTTAACGATGGAATGGATGTTATTACCCTGAGTCTTGGGGGAGATATAAGTACCTCTGCGAGCAACGATTCCGAGGTTCAGGCTATTGAGAATGCCATTGATGCAGGGGTTGTGGTTACTGTTGCAGCAGGCAACGAGGGAGACAATTTCGAAGACCTTATAAATCAATATGGTCAGGATTGGAGGCAACATCTTGATGAATACTCTCTTGTGCCTATGAGTATTGATTCACCTGGCAATGCCCCGGATGCAATTACCGTTGGTGCAAACGACAATGAAAGGGATTATGTTTCGATTAAAAAGGCCACATTTTACTTAAATGGTCAGCCTATTGATGGTCTTACTGATATACAGTATGGCTATGATACTCAGGTTGCGCAGACCCTGCAGGAATTCCCTATGACAGAGGTTGTTGATCTTGCAGATTATACCTCTGATGAGCTTGCATGCGGTGATTTAAGCGGTATTGACCTTTCTGGTAAGGTTGTGCTGGTAAAAAGGGGTGATTGTTACTTCTGCCAGAAGATAAAGCATTGTGAAGATGCAGGTGCTGCGGGTGTTATTGTGTACAACAATGTGCCAACTGGTGACCCAAGTGGCAACGGTGGAATTATTAATATGGACACATCCATTGGTCCAAACTGTCCATTTCAATTGCATATTCCTGGATTTTTCATTACTTATGAGAATGGTCAGGTATTGAAGCAGATACTTGCGAACTCAACGGATCCTGTGTATTTTTCCATTTCTGTTGACAATGTTTATCAAAAGGTTGCCTATGGTTATAAGACTTTCTTCTCTTCAACAGGCCCAACCAAGATTGATTACTTCCTGAAACCTGATGTGGTTGCTCCTGGGCAGAGGATTATGGCTCCAACTCAGGATGATAACAATTCATCGGATATGTACAGTCAGACAGGTTTTGGTGAAACTCAGGGAACAAGTTTTTCAACCCCTTACACCGCAGGGATAGTTGCTGCTTTCAAAGCTTTTTATCCAGACCTTTCTCCTGCTGAGATAAAGGGAGTTCTCTGTACTGCCACAAAGTTTGGCCATGACCTTTACCAGACAAAAGATGGAATTAACAACCTGTTCTTCACAAACGGATACGGTACTCCTGTGTACTTTGGCGGAGGGATAGTTCAGCTGGGCAGAGCCCATGATGCAAAACTTTCCCTTATTCCTTCAAATGTAAGTTTTGGGAATGTTGATACATCGCAGGGAAGTTCAATATCAAAGACATTCAGCGTAAAAAATATCTCTGACAAAACTGTTTCTTTCCTGCCATCTTTGTTAAAGATATGTACGAATAATAAAGTTGATGTTTCAATTTCTCCAACAACAATTCAAACTGTAAATTCAGGTGATTCTGTTACTATAACCATTACTGCCAGTTATTCAGATCCTGCAGCCACTCATTTGATGGGTTATGTTGTGTTGCGTGATAACTTTGGAAATGAATACAAGTTACCGTTCTACGGAAGATTCTTTTCTCCTGATGTTTTAAACCACAACGATACAGATGATGAAGATAACGATGGACTTAATCACAAGACAGAGCTTGGGGCATGGAGTGATATTTATGTAACTGATACAGATGGTGATGGGATGAGTGATGCTGATGAGATGAATGGTATTGATGTAAATGGGACCACCTTGCACTTCAATCCTGCAAACGCAACATCTGTTTACTATGATCCAATGCAGGACGGTCTTTCTGAGCAATTTTATATTCCGATTTTTGCAAATGATGCAGAACCGGATGAGTATTCGGAATCTTACCTTTACATTGCGAATTACAACGATGAAAATGCGATTGTTAAGGTGCTTCCGATGTCACCCAATGGGATTATTACAACAACGGTTGTAAACAGGGTTATCCCTGCAAATGGCTGGATAAAGGTTCAGATAGACAGGAGTATGTACCCGGTTGGTACAGGGTGGATACTTATAAAATCATCTGTTCCTGTGAAAGCGGTTATGGATTCTCAGGTAATGGTTTTCAACAGGAAGAAACCTGGTAAAGAAGCCGATTATTACATTGAGGCATCTGCAGCAATTTCAGGTACAAAATCTCTCTATTCTAAGGTTTATGTGCCTCACATTGCAGAGCAAACAGAACAATGGCAGACCTTCCTTGGTATTGCAAATCCAAATGGTTCTGATATTTCACCGGTGTTAAAGATAGCTGGGGCAAATGAGACACCTTTGTCTTCAATTAGTAAGCTTGGCTGTTTGCCTATAGAAGATATTTTTGAGGATGTTTTCAGTGCAGATTTCCCATATCCTCCAAGTGATAAGGCTCACTGGTGGGGTGAGGTTGACGGTAATGGCAAACAATTTGTTGCCGCTGAAGCATTTTCCCAGCTCAGGTTTGAAGATATGAGCGATCCGACTCCTCTTATGGACCAGGTTGGAGCTCTTCTTCTTACCGATGAAACATCTACAACAATTATAATGCCTCATGTTGATATTCACTGGTTGTGGTGGACAGGTATAGTTATAAACAATGTTACCGATAACGATGCAACCATAACCATGACACCTTATGACAGTGACGGTAATGCTTTAACACCGGTAACCTTTACCCTTGCAGCAAACAGCAAGGCTGTTAACCTTGTTCAGGGCTTCTGGGAATCAAACAATGTTGAATTTCCTGAAAACACAGCGTGGATAAAGATCACATCTGACCAGCAGATAACAGGATACGAATTGTTTGGTATTGATCCTACAAAGGGCTCTAACAACAATGGTGAAGATGCTCTTGCAGGTGTAAGGCCTATTATGCACCCAACAACAGGTATTGCCTTTCCGTATGTATTCAAACAGACCACATCTGAATGGTGTGGAATTGTTGTTATAAATGCAAACAATGATTCGGCAAACCTCACTATTACCGCATACAATGCGCTTGGTCAGTCAGTTGGTTCTGTTACCAAGACACTTGGGGCAAACCAGAAGTGGGTAGGTGTTGTTGATGAAAACCTTATTCCAGGCCTCACAGCTGATGTTACATGGATAAAGGTTGAATCAGATAAACCTGTTGGTGGGTTTGCATTATTCGGAGACCTTGACAGGTATTATATGAGCGGTTACAGAGCGGTTAATTTAGAATAATGTGTAATTTTTGCACAGAGTGTGTAAAAAAATACACATGTAAATTTGAAAAAATGTGGATAACTTAATGGTAAAAGGGGTGCCAGAAATGGCACCCTTTTTGCAATAATAAATTGACGATGAAACAGAGAACTATAAAAAAGTCGGTAAAAACATCGGGGATAGGATTACATTCCGGTAAAAGGGTTAACCTTGAGTTTCATCCTGCTCCTGAAAACAATGGGATTGTTTTCAGAAGAAAAGATAAAGGATTTTTCCCGATAAAAGCGGATATTTCCCATGTATCTAAACTGGCCTATGCTACTAATCTTTCAAAAGATGGGATTTCTATTGCAACCACCGAACACCTCCTTGCCACTTTGAGGGGATTACACATTGACAACATCTTTATAGATATTGATGCTGAAGAGACTCCGATCATGGACGGCAGTGCTTCTGCGTTTGTTTACCTTTTAAAAGAGGCGGGTATAAAAGAGCAATCTTTGGAGAGAAAGTATTTAAGGATTTTAAAACCCAAGCACTATTTAAATGGAGATAGAAGGATATCAATTTATCCTTATGATGGGTTCAAGATCACCTATACCATTGAGTTTGATCATCCTCTCATAAGGCTTCAAACAAGAACAATTGAATTAAATAGGGAAGAGGATTTTGAAAACGATGTTTCTCCAGCGAGAACCTTTGGCTTTTTGAAGGATGTTGAGATGTTGAGAAAGAATGGTCTTGCACTTGGCGGTTCTTTAGAAAATGCAATAGTTGTTGATAGCGATAGAATTCTCAACGGTCATTTAAGGTTTGCAGATGAATTTGTCAGGCACAAGATACTGGATGTAATAGGAGACCTTGCACTTTTAGGCTATCCTATTCTTGGGCATGTGGTTGCTTACAAGGCTGGCCATGAGATTCATACGGGTCTTGCTAAAGAGATCCGAGAGGACTCTGATTGTTTTGAAATTGTGAATGCCGGAGAACTTGAGTTTATTATGAGTAAGCAAAGTAATTCTAAAAACACTGAGCCCTCACCACAGTTTCAGGAATTGTCCTGAAAGTTTTTCAGTTAACATTTTAGAATCTGTATTTTCTGGTAAATGTAACAGTAATATCAGGTGCTGTGTAGGTAAACACATCTTCTGTAAAGCTCAGTTGGTATTCTTTATATTGAATCCCGATTGAAAGCATAGCCATATAATCATCCATTCTGTCAAAACCTGTGGAGTAGGGTGAAGATTGAAGGTATATCTGGACAATGGTTTTAAAGTTGTTTTTGAATGTATATCCAGTCCCAAAGTACATATAGCCACTTGAATCAAGGGAATTAACATATTTTTTGTCAGGGTTGCCGTAACTGATAAATCCAGCACCATAGAAGAGATCCCAGTTTTTAAAATTGTTCATGCCATTAAATCCAAAACCAAAGTCTATTGACCCGGACGAAAGGCCGTCTTTTACAGATGAGACAGGTATTTTACAAAAGATGCTGAAATTGCATTTAAAGCTGGTAATATCACCTATTTTAAATATGTTGTACCCTGCGGTTATATCGCCAATGCCGAATATAGATGTGTTTTTGTTTATTTCCCCTATTCTGAACACAAATTGATTGTCTTTGACCAGATCTCTTCCTCCATTGTTGAAGCCAACGAAATCATGATAATTTTCAATTAAAGAGTCGAATATTCCCTTCCAGTGATAGATTACAGGCATTTCAACAAAAAAACTTGAGTACGCTGTAAACCTTTTTTCAACCCTCGCAAAGATTGTCAATGTTTCCATATCAAATCCAATATCTTTGTCAAGTTCCGGGTTGTCTATAAAGGAGTAAGCAATGATGTTGGAATACTGGGTTGTCACAGTGATGTTGTATTCTTTTCCATTGTAAAAATCAAACTGTTCAAAATCAGGTTGAAGAATGTTTAAGTAAAATGGCGCATTGTTTTTTACAAAGAGAGATTGTGCCCTCAGTACACCGCCGAAAATAATTGTAAAAAAAGAAAAAAGAATCAGGCACAGATACCTGTTAACTGATGTTTTCTTTCTCTTTTTTAGCATCGGTAGCAAAAGGTGATTCAGGGAAATCAAGTATTATCTGATTTAAAATTTCCTTTGCTCTGTCAATCTTTCCCTGTTTAACCAGTATCTTACTTTTTTTCAATAGTTCATAGTCTTTTACTGGATTTTTAATTGTATCCTGTTTTAAAAGTTCATCAACTATTTCTATGGCTTTTCCCAGCTCTCCAGTATTTACCATCACATTTGTTAATGCTATACCAACAGGGGTTTTAAGCGGATAATTGGCTTTATCAAAGACTTCCTTAAACACCTTTTCAGCCTCTCCGGGGTTGTTAAGGTTTAAATAGCAAACCCCTACATAGTATTTTGCTCTTAATTTGACGGATTCGGTGAAGTTTCCTTTATCGATCTCTTTGAATGATTTAAGAGCTGCTTCGTATTGCTCTTTTTTTGTTTTGTATTTGCTGGTTTCTCCTCTTTTGGGTTTGTAATAGAAGATCTCGGTTGCCTTTGAAAATGCCAATTCTGATTTTTCTATTTTGTTTGATGTGTAAGAGGTTATTGCTATGTATGCGGCAATGGAAACGAACAACGCTATCACTATGCCATAAACTTTTGCTTTGTTTTCTTTTCCCCATTTAATTGTTCTGTCAACAAATGTTGCAACTTCATCTTCTTTCATTAACTTTTTCATCTGTTTGTGTGAATACTTTTTTTGAGCCACTTTATACCCTCCACATTTTTTAAATTCCTTAAAATCTTCTCAAAAATAGGTTGTTTAGTCAAGTTTTAAGAGGAGTAAAACAATTTTTTAACCATTTTTGTGAAATCCTCTTTTATTTTTTCTTCCCATTCCACATACCTGTTTTTCATCAAAACTTTTCCATTACAAATGGTTGTATCAACCATGCTACCGTTTGCAGAATACACTATGTTTGAAACAGGATTGTGGTCTGGGATAAGGCATTCTTCCATTTTTATGAGAACAATGTCTGCAATATCTCCCTCTTCCAATTCACCTGATTTCAAACCCAACACCCTGAAACCTGCATTTGCAAATCTCAGTATTTTGTAAGCGTCTGGATCTGAAGGGTCTGAGTTCCTCCATTTCTGTAAAATTGCAGCGATTTTGATCTCTTCAAACATGTCAAGATTGTTGTTTGAGGCAGCCCCATCGGTTCCTATGGCAATGTTTACTCCCTTTGAATTCAATTCTTTTAAAGGCATTATACCTCCCACTGCAAGTTTCATGTTTGAAACAGGGTTGTGAATTGCCGTGCACTTTTTTTCTGCAAGAAGGTTGATTTCCTTTGCGTTAAGCCAGACGCAGTGGGCAAGCAGTGTTTTTCCCGACAATAAGCCAAGACTGTCAAGGTAAAATGGAGGTCTTTGACCTGTTCTTTTTACGCAATCTTCCACTTCTTTTAGTGTTTCTGAAAGATGGATGTGTATAAATGTGTTTTTTTCTTTTGCAAATTCAGATGCGAACCTTAAACCATTCTCTGAAACAGTGTAAACTGCATGGGGACCCAGCCCGACTGTTATCAAAGGATTTTTGTTAAAATACCTGTCAAATATGTCAATTGTTCTCTTTTCGTTTTCTTTTTGCCTTTTTTTGTCAAACATGTCTATCATAACTGCATTGAGTATTGCTCTTATTCCGGATTCTTCAACAGCCCTGTAACAGGCGTTAAAATGCCAGTACATATCATTAACCAGGGTTGTGCCGCTTTTTATCATCTCAAGGCAGGCAAACTTTGTCCCGATATAAACATCCTCTTCAGTCAATCTGTATTCAACAGGCCATATCTTTTTCTCCAGCCATTCCATTAGAGGCATATCGTCTGCATACCCTCTGAACATAACCATAGAAGCATGGGTGTGCATGTTTGAAAATGCAGGGCAGGCTATTTTATCTGTTCCGTCAATTATTTCTTCAGCCTCTAAGTTGATGTTTTTGTCGATTTTTTTTATTGTGTTTCCTTCAATGTAAATATCAACTTTGCTGTTTTTCAAAAAATGAGTTACATTTTTTATTAGAATTGACATGCCTTTATCCTCTTTAGAATGCGGTCAACTTTTTCTTGATTCTGAAGGACATACCTGTTAAATTCGTCAAAATCAATGTTTTTATCGGAAATTCCATTGGCATAATTGTCAACGGCACAGATTGACGAGTATTCAATCCCCAGTTCGCATGCAATTGTGCATTCACTTGCCATGGTCATTCCAACCACATCTGCATAGTCTTTCATCAATCTTATTTCTGCCGGAGTTTCAAATCTTGGGCCGGTCGTTTGCCAGTATATTACCCGCTTGAATTTTTCTCCAAGGCACTCTTCTATCTGTTTATTAATCTTTTCGGATAGTTCGGGGGTGATGTGAATTCTTTTTTCAGGGTCAACAGTTACGATGTTGTAAAAGGATATGAAATCTTTTACGAGGCAGATCTCTCCCGGTTTAATTTCAGGTTTTAATGATCCAACAGAGTTTATTGCAATTATCTTTTTAAAGTCCCTTGTTTTAATTGCATACATATTTGCCTTGTGATTTATGGCATGAGGGGGGACATTTTTTCTCCCATGCCTCTGGATCAACATTGTGGTACTGTCCAGATAAACTTCAACAGTACCAAATGGTGTTATAATCCTTTCTTCTTTCATATCTTTTATAAGCTCTGAGTTAAAGAGGTTACTTCCACCGATTATAGCTATCTTATTTTCCATGTATCACCCCCATACATTCTCTAATCAGTTTGCACGCCGTTATGCTTGATATTTCAGTGTTATCAATATCAGGTGACAATTCCATAAAATCCATTCCAACTACATTCAGGTTTTTAAAAAGCGAAAGGGTGTCAATTAAAGTGTTAAAGTCTATACCACCAGGTTCAGGTGTTCCCGTTCCAGGGAAAACAGAGGGGTCAAGCACATCCATATCAATAGTGATGTAAACAGGAGTGTTCTCACCTATATCCTTTAAGACCTCATCAGGTGTTGCTTTCAAAGTTCCTTTTTCTCTCATAAATTTAAATTCCTCACCTGTACCTGAACGAATAAATAGTTGATGGATTTTTTTGTGGGGTAAAAAGTCAAGTACTCTTCTAATAACAGTTGCATGAGACAACTTTTCACCAAGGTATTCTTCCCTTAAATCTGCATGGGCGTCAATGTGCACAACATTGAGTTCTTTATAGATTGAGTGACATGCCCTTATTAATGGCAAAGAAACGAGGTGCTCTCCCCCTATGCCGAACAGTATATATCCCTCTTTAAAAAAATTAAGGGCATCTTTTTCTATCAATTCAAGTGATTTTGTCGTATTTCCAAATGGAAGGGATAGGTCTTTTGCATCGTAAAAATTTATATCCTCTTCAATGTCAATGTTAAAGTTAGGTGAATAGGTTTCAATTCCCTCTGAGTTCAGTCTTATATTCGAAGGTGCAAACCTCTGCCCTGACTTGAAGGATGCAGTACCATCAAATGGGTAACCTCTTAAAACTATAGAACACCCTTCAATATTCTCTTTGCTTCCAATAAACCTCATAATTCAACCTCGTGAACATATTTCTTCAGTGCCTTTTTCTCGTCTTCTGTTTCAATATGGCATTCTGCTTCTATTCCCCCTCTTATGTTGTACTTTGTGTAAACGCTTAAGAACTTTGGCTTAAGTATCTCTTTTAAATCATTGAAAATTATAGATGTTGCCTCTTCCTGATAAACCCCAACATTTCTGAAAGAGATGAAGTAATACTTTAAAGATTTTAATTCCACTATCTTTTTGTCGGGTATGTATTTGATAACAACAGTGGCAATATCAGGGAGCCCTGAAAATGGGCATACTGCAGAAAATTCATCTGTTTTATAAGTTATCAACTGGGTTTTACCTTTAAATTCGATTGTTTCAAGGAACTCCTTTTTTATTTTACCTTTATCTTCAAATGGTAAAATCAGTCCTTCAGCCTGTGGCATAAATCCTCCTTTTTTTACCAAATCCCTATTTTACCATAATCACTAAATTCTTTTAAAACACAAGGTCAAAAACCTGTTTTAGGTTGCGACAATGTATTAATTCCAATTTTTCTTTGAATTTTTTTTCAATGCTTTCTTTGGTGTCCGGAATGAAAACCTTTTTAAATCCAAGAGAACATGCTTCAGCAAGCCTCTTGTTTATTGCAGCAACGCTTCTTATTTCTCCTGATAACCCTATTTCCCCTATAAAAACAGCATCTTTTAAAACAGGTTTATTTAAAAAACTTGAAACAATTGCAACTGCAACCCCGAGGTCTGTTGATGGTTCGGAAATGCTTAATCCCCCTGCTACATTGAGGTAAACATCATCCCTTGAGATTAGATAATCGAGCCTTTTTTCAATTATTGCAAGAAGAAGGTGCAATCTATTTGGATCGATCCCTATTGCCATTCTTCTTGGGGTGCCAAATGCGCTTTCGCTTACAAGTGCCTGAATTTCAACAAGTATTGCCCTTGTTCCCTCCATTGCTGATACTATTGACGAGCCTGTTGTATCTTCTGGTCTTTCACCAATGAAGAATTCTGAAGGGTTTGAAATGGGGATTAAGCCTTCAGAAGTCATCTCAAATAATGCAAGTTCATTTGTTGAACCAAATCTGTTCTTTATTGATCTTATTAGCCTTCTTGATTGAAATCTGTCCCCCTCAAAGTAGAGTACCGTGTCAACTATGTGTTCAAGGGTTTTGGGTCCTGCGATAGCCCCCTCTTTTGTTATATGCCCGATAATTAGAACAGGAATCCCGCTGTTTTTTGCTTCAAACAGAAGTTTTGTTGTCACCTCTCTTATCTGGGAAACAGTACCGGGTGCAGATGATAATTCTTCTGAAAACATTGTTTGAATTGAATCGATTACAACTATCAGAGGCTTAACATTGTTCACAAGTTCAATGATGTTTTCAAGTACAACTTCCCCTGAAAGAAGGATGTTTGTATTCAGCGCTTTTATTCTCTCTGCCCTCAATTTTATCTGAGAGGGAGATTCTTCCCCTGAAAAATAGAGTATTTCTCCGCTTTTTGCAATGTTGTTGCATATTTGAAGCATTAGAGTTGACTTTCCTATACCTGGTTCTCCTCCAAGCAGGGTTAATGACCCGGGTACAAATCCTCCCCCTAAAACCCTGTTGAATTCTTCACTCCCGGTGTCAATCCTTGCATATTGAGCAGAACTTATCTCTGTGATTGGCAGGGGTTTAACGCCTGTTCCCTTTAGACCTCTTATCCTTTGTTTATTGGATTGCTCTTTGACCTCTACAAATGAGTTCCATGTACCACAATCCGGGCACCTTCCAAGCCATTTCCTTGATTTGTACCCGCAATGCTCACATTCAAAGTATGTTTTTTTTGACATTTATTTATCTGATACTTACATTTGAAAGCAATGTTTTAAAGTAATCGTCCCTGAATCTTATACCAATTCCCAGAAAGTATTGAGAATAATCGCTTTCAAGCACATCGTCGGCACCTGCTGTAAGGAAGAAATCCCTGTAAAAACGGTACCTTGCAAAGACCTTAACATGTGGGTCAAGGTCATTTTCCCTGCTGAAATCCCATGCATCTATGCTGAACGAAAGTTTCCCATCAAACCCTTTTGGCATGTATGAAAGCCCGAATCCTCCCTTTGACTCAATCATTCCGACCTTTATTAGAAAATCACCAAACTGCTGGCCTATTGTTGCGGAAAATTTCAATGCATCTCTGTTTGATATAACGGTTTCTGTGTAATGGTCTCTTATTGTGCCGTCATCATTGGTAATTATATGCTCAAATGAGTTTTCCTTTATCTTTCCGTATGGACTATCAATTATCTGGATCTGATAATATCTTTTGTTATTTGGCACAATATCCACTGTGAAATAACTCTTTGAATCGTCAACATCAAACATATACTCACTCTTAAAACCAAGGTAAACCCCAGTATTTTTGAAGGCACTTAAATAATCTGTTGCTGCATCCATTGCATTTTTGAATGACACAAGGGTTTCGTCAAGGTGTTTGCCCATTTTATCATCATTTACAAGCATACCAATTGTACCCTTGCCCTCGTCGATCTTTTTGGAAATGCTTTCAACATAGTCAAGTGTTTTGCTTAACTTTTTTGTACTTTCCTTTGCATTTTTTATTGTTTCCCTGAAATCCTGCTTGTTTTCAGTAACAACTGTGTCGAGATGGCTTAAAAGATTGTCCAGTTTTTTTGATAGTTTTGGTATCTCAACCCTTAAATCCCCTGTGAATGATTTTATGTTGTCAATTGACTGTGTAAAGTTGTCTTTGTTCCTTGATGTTATCTCTCTTAAATCCTCTGTAATCTTCTGTATATTTTCTATGATTTCCCCAATCTGTTGTTCACCCTTTTTTGTTCCCACAGTGTGGCTTAAACTCTCGGTTATTTTCTTTAAATCAGAGGCAACCCCGTAAACTATTGTCATTATGTCATCAACTGTAACCGCTTTTTCGGTTGGAAGGGTGGAGTTTGGTTTAACCTTACCTGCATTGTGCCCCGGTATAATTTCAATGTATTTATCTCCAAGAATCCCTTTTGAGGTAACCTTTACAATTGAGCCTGCCGGTAAATCAACATCTCTGTAAATGCTTAAAATAACAAGGGCTTTCCCGTCTTTAAGCCTTATGTCTTTTACCGTTCCTATTTTGACACCTGCCATTCTAACATCGGTATGGGTATCGAGACCGGATGCAGTTTCAAGAATTGCGCTTATGTCGTATGTTTTTTTCCCCCCAAACCATTCAAACTGGCCTGTTTTGATAATTAAAAAGCAGATTACAATAATTGCGATTATAAAGAATAAACCAACCTTTGCCTCTGTTTTCATACTCCACCTCTTTTATGTTAAATTTTGTTTTCTTCGCAAATTCTGCCCTTTAAATACCTTTTTATAATCTCAAGGTCGCTTTTCATAAACTCATCAGGGTTTCCTTTGAAAACAATCTCACCCTGATAAAGCATTGCAATTTTATCCGCTATATCAAATGCGGAAACCATATCGTGGGTAATTGTAATACATGTTACATCAAGCGAATTTCTCAAATCATTGATGACAGTGTCAATCTGGTCTGTTAAAACAGGGTCAAGCCCCGTTGTTGGCTCGTCAAAAAGCAAAATCTCCGGGTTCAATGCAATTGCCCTTGCAAAGCCCGCCCTTCTTCTCATACCCCCTGACAACTCTGATGGCATTAATTTCTCATTTCCTCTTAACCCAACAAGTTCAAGACATTCGAGAACCCTTTTTTCAATCTGTTTATCTGTAAAATCAGTATGCCTTTTTAAGGGGAAGGCAACATTTTCGTAAACAGTCATAAAATCAAACAATGCCGCTTCCTGAAAAGCCATGCCAAACCTCTTTCTGATCCTGTACCAGTCTTTTTTTGAAAAGTTTGTCACATCGTTGCCATCTATAAATATTTTGCCTTTATCAGGTTTCAAGAGCCCTATTATGTGCTTTAACAGAACCGATTTCCCGGTTCCTGAGCCTCCAAGTATAACAAGGGATTCTCCCTTTTCTATATCAAGGTTTACCCCGTTTAACACCCTTTTTTCTCCAAAACTTTTGTGAACATTCTCAAGTTTTATCAAACTCATATTTCCACCTAAAAAAGCAGTTTTGACAGAAAGAAGTCAGCAATCAAAATTGTAAGTGATGCAAGGACAACAGCCTCTGTTGTTGACCTGCCGACCCCCTCTGCGCCGCCTCTTGTTCTTAACCCTTTATAACAGCCGACAGAAGCAATGATGTAACCAAAAGCAATTGATTTTAAAAGACCGCTTACAACATCCCAGGTCTCTGTGTAAATATAAACATTTTTCATATAAAGGTATGGATTCTCTCCGAAAAGGCTCACAACAAGGAAGTAACCCCCGTAAATGCCTATTAGGTCAGCAAGTGCCACCAATAAAGGTAACATAAATGTACCTGCCATAACCCTGGGGACAAAGAGGTAATGAACAGGGTCAACCCCCATTACCTCAAGTGCGTCAATCTGCTCCGTAACCCTCATTGTACCTATCTCTGCTGCAATTGAAGAGCCGATCCTTCCTGCAACCATAAGGCCTGTTAAAACAGGGGCAAGTTCCCTCGTTAAAGCAATTCCAACAAGTGCGCCAACCATTGATTCTGCCTGAAACCTTTTAAACCCTGCGTATGTTTGTAATGCCAGAACCATTCCTGTGAAAAGTGCGGTAATTAAAACCACAGGAAGGGAATCAACCCCGATCCTCTCCATCTGTTTAAAAAGGTTTTTAATGTCAAAAGGCTTTTTGAAAATGTATTTAAAGGTGTTTAAGTTCAAAAGTGCATAATCTCCGCTTGCATTTACTCCATCAATAACCCACTTTCCAACCTTTTCAAGCCACTTCATCTAAATAACCCCTGTATTTTTTCTTTGTATTAGAATAACTTTTTTTTAATAAAGTTACAATAAAATCTTTTCTTTATGTGATATGGTTTACACTTATAACTTTCTCCAATATAATCGTTTTGAGGTGGGTATGTTTAGAATAGAGTTTATGCAGAGGGCTTTTTACCTTGCAGAAAGAGGGAAGGGGTTTGTTTCTCCAAACCCCCTTGTTGGCTGTGTGATTGTTAAAGATGGAAGGATTATAGGGGAAGGGTGGCATAGGGCCTTCGGTGAACCTCATGCAGAGGTTAACGCTGTTTCGGATGCAGAGTTAAAAGGAAATTCTGTTGAAAACTCCGATGTTTATGTAACTTTAGAGCCCTGCTCACACTCTGGAAAAACTCCCCCCTGCGCATCTCTTTTAATTGAAAAAAGGGTAAAGAGGGTTTTTATCTCAACCCTTGACCCGAACCCTGTGGTTTCAGGCAGGGGTGTTGAAATGCTTAAAGCAGCAGGGATTGAGGTTTTTTACGGCTTTCTACAAGAAGAGGCAAAAAGACAGAACAGGTTTTTCTTTTACCACATAAAAAACAAAATCCCCTATGTTATTTTGAAAATGGCAACCACCCTTGACGGTTTTATTGCAGATAAAAACAGAAACTCAAGGTGGATTACAAATGAAAAAAGCAGAAAAAGGGTTCATAAAATAAGAAGCGAGGTTGACGCTGTTCTTGTGGGAAGCGGAACAGTTAAGGCTGACAACCCGTCTTTGACTGTGAGGCTTGTTGAAGGGAGAAACCCAAAAAAGGTTGTGCTTGACTTTAACGGAAGCCTTGAGGGAGATTACACGGTTTTTGACAAAGACTGCTTTTTGGTTGTGAAAAAGGGCAAACTTACCGAAGATAGATTAAACTTTTATAGAGAAAGGGAAGTGAAGGTTGTTGAAGTTGAATCCGGTAATGTAAAGGAAGTGCTTGAAAAACTCTATCAAAACAACATTGGTTCAATTCTTGTTGAAGGGGGAAGCAGGGTTGCAGGTATGTTTCTTGAAAGCAGGCTTGTTAACGAGTTAATGATGTTTATTGCGCCTAAATTTTTTGGAGAGGGGAAAAGGGCTTTCAGTTTTTCAAATTCTTTTACTATGGACAATCCCCTTGAGTTTAAGTCGGATGATGGTTTTTTGACTTTTTATTTAAGGAGTTAGTATGTTTACAGGCATTGTTGAAGAGGTGGGAAAGGTTGTATCTGTAAAGGCAAAGGGAGACGGAAAGGTTTTTTCCATTAAAGCAAAAAGGGTTTTTGAGGATTTGAAGGTTGAAGACAGTATTGCAGTTGACGGGGTTTGCCAGACTGTTTTTGAGATAAAGGGAGATGTTTTTGATGTTTTTGCAATGAGTGAAACATTGAAAAAAACAACATTGAGGGATTTAAAGACAGGGGATATTGTAAACCTTGAAAGGGCTTTAACCCTTTCAACAAGGCTTGGAGGCCACCTTGTTCAGGGGCATATTGACGGAGTGGGTATTGTTGAAGGGTTAAAGAGGCAGTCAAACACCTACCTTCTGGATATTAGAATTCCCCCGGAATTTGAGAAGTTTGTTGTTTTGCACGGCTCAATAGCGGTAAACGGGGTATCTTTAACAGTGGCAAGGAAAAGAGGAAGTTTGATCACGGTATCCCTTATCCCCTATACCCTTGAAAACACTTCGCTAAAAATTTTGAGAAGGGGAAGCAGGTTAAACATTGAGACTGACATTGTGGGCAAGTATCTTTATCAGTTTTTTAAAAAAGAGGCAAGTTTCAGGAAGTTTAGTGAATAATCGTTCACTTTTGATATAATTAAATTGATTAAATTTACGGAGTGTTGGTTATGAGAATTTCCATAGACGAGGCAATTGAAAGATTTAAGAGAGGGGAGTTTTTAATAGTTGTTGACGATGAGGACAGGGAGAATGAGGGGGATTTTATAATTGCCTCTGAAAAGATAACACCTGAAGCAATAAACTTTATGACAAAAGAGGGAAGAGGGCTTATCTGCGTTGCAATAACCGAAGAGATAGCAAAGAGGCTTGATTTAAAGCCAATGGCTCAAAAAAACACAGCAAGGCATTCAACTGCCTTTACTGAAAGCGTTGACGCATTAAAAGGGACAACAACAGGTATTTCGGCGCACGACAGGGCAATTACGGTTAAGGTTTTGATTGATGAAAACTCAAAGCCGGAAGACCTTGCAAGGCCGGGGCATATTTTTCCTTTGATTGCAAAAAAAGGCGGTGTTTTAAAGAGGGCAGGGCACACAGAAGCATCTGTTGACCTTGCAAGGCTTGCAGGGTTGAAGCCAAGCGGGGTGCTTGTTGAGATTATGAACGATGACGGCACAATGGCAAGAATGCCTGAGCTTGAAAAAATCTCCGATAAATTCAATATTCCTATAATTACAATTGCAGATTTGATTGAGTATAGAAGAAGGTTTGAAAAACTTGTAAAAAGGGTTGCGGAGGTTGATTTTCCAAACAGATACGGCCATTTCAAACTAATCTATTACGATTGTGAGATAGACCCCAAGGATTACCTTGCAATTGTTAAGGAGTTTGACCCTGAAAAGCCTGTCCTTGTTCGAATGCACTCTGAGTGCAAAACCGGGGATGCCCTTGGCTCTCTCCGCTGCGATTGCGGAGACCAATTGGCCGAGTCATTGAGAATGATTGAGAAAGAGGGGGGAGTTGTTGTTTACCTTCCCCACGAAGGCAGGGGAATTGGTTTAAGGAATAAAATACTTGCATACAAATTGCAGGACGAGGGGCACGACACGGTTGAAGCAAATTGTAAACTTGGTTTTAAGCCTGATTTAAGGGATTACGGCATTGGCGCTCAGATATTGAAAGACCTTGGAATTAAAAAGATAAGGCTTTTGACAAACAACCCAACAAAGGTTATTGCTCTGAAGGGATATGACCTTGAAATTGTTGAAAGGGTGCCAATTGAGATAAAGCCCAACCCTGCAAATTACCATTATTTGAAGACAAAAAAGGAAAAGATGGGGCATAAACTGTCAATTGATTGATTTTCGGAGGTTAATCTATGAAGGTAAATGAAGGAAAATTGAATGCAAAGGGGAAAAGGTTTGCAATAGTTGTTGCAAGGTTTAACGATTTTATCTCAACAAGGCTTCTTGACGGGGCTCTTGATTGTTTAAAAAGGCATCATTGCGATGAGAATGACATAGAGATAACATGGGTTCCAGGGAGTTTTGAAATACCCCTTACAGCCAAACTCCTTGCAAAGAAAGGGGATTTTGACGCAATTATATGCCTTGGAGCAGTTATAAGAGGGGAAACCCCTCACTTTGACTATGTTTCGGCAGAGGTTTCAAAGGGTATTGCAAATGTCGGACTGCAGACTGAAAAGCCGATTATATTCGGTATAATCACGGCAGACACCGTTGAGCAGGCAATAGACAGGGCAGGGACAAAGGCTGGAAACAAGGGCTGGTCTGCCGCTTTAACGGCAATTGAAATGGCTGACCTTGTTTCAAAACTGTAAAAGGTTAAGAGGTATTCTTGAAAAAGGCCTTTGCTTTAATTTTTCTATTTTTTTTCAACACAGTATTTTCAAAGGGCGTTGTTTCCCTTCTTCCTTCAATAACCGAGATCATTATTGAATATGGAAAGGGCAAAAGCCTTGTTGCAGTCTCCGATTACTCGGTTTTGCCGGAAGGCTTTAATGTTGAAAGGATAGGTTCTCTTTACAATCTGAATGTTGAAGAATTGATTAAACTCAATCCGGATATTATTTTTGCAGAGGTTTCGTATAAACGCACACTCTCAAGCATCTCTGTTTTAAAGGGCAGGGTTGTCTATCTTTCGTTTTTAAATTTGAAAGATGTTTACAAAAGTTATAGAGTAATAGGCGAAAAACTTGGAATTGAAAAAGACCGGGTTGAAAAAAAGATTGAGAAGTTGAAAGCCTCAATAAACAGACTTAAAACTTTGAATAAGTGCAGGGGAAAGAGGGTTTTAATTATTTTAAACTCTCAAAGCGACAGGTTTTATGCCTGCGGGAACAATTACTTTTCTGAGGTTTTTGAAAAAATAGGGTTTAAAAATGCTTTAAAAACAGATATTCCCTATCCGGATATATCGTATGAATCATTTTACAAACTCAAACCTGACGTTATAATTATCCTTTCTGCAAAAAAACCGCTTCAGCCTCTTTGCAAAAGAAATCCCTTTAAAATGCTTGAAAACTGTCGGGAAAAAACGGTTTATTACATTTACGGGGATAAGGTTTTGCATGCAGGAAGCGGGTTAAACGATATGCTTTCACAGGTTGAGGATAAACTGAACCTATGCTTCAAGTAAAAGATTTAACTTATAGAAAAATTTTGAAAAATATTTCATTTTCACTTAAAAAAAACTCCTGTGTCTCAATTGTAGGCAAAAATGGGAGCGGGAAATCAACCCTGTTAAAGTGCATTGCCGGGATTATTAAAGACTTTGAGGGAAGCGTAAAGATTGAGGGAATAGACCTCAATAGTCTGTCCTCAAAGGAGATTGCCTCAGTTGTTTCCTATGTTCCTCAATTGATTGAGAAGAGGATTGAATTAAAAGTAAAGGAGTTTCTTGAACTCTCCCTTTACCCCTATTCCATAAAATTTACAGATGAAGAAAAGAAAACAAAGGTTTTTGAAGTGGCGGAAAAAATGGAGATTGAAAACCTCCTTGATAGAAGGGTTTGCAATTTAAGCGGGGGAGAGGTTCAAAAGGTGCTTATTTCAGGTGCAGTTTTACAGGGTGCAGACATTTTGCTCCTTGACGAGCCCACAAGCCATCTTGACATTTACAGGAAAAAAGAGATTATGAATTTTATATCCGGTTTAAGGAATATGGGCAAAACAATAATCTTTGTAAGCCATAACCTTGATGAGGTGAGGGATATTTCGGACAGGGTGCTTGTTTTGAAAGATGGTGAGATTGTAAAAGAGATAGAAAAAGGGGGTATTGAAATAATTTTTGAAACTCAATTTCTGGAATTTGTTTATGCGTAATGTTTTTTATAAACCTGTTTTAACAACCGCTGTTATAATTCTTTTTGTTTTCATAATCCTTTATTTTCCTGAAAAACTTACTTTCCCCCTGAGCGAAACGGATAAATTTATTTTGAAAACCATAAGGATCCCCCTTTTCGCAATAGCATTCTTTATAGGAGGCTCTCTTTCAATTTCAGGTCTTGTCTTTCAAACAGTTTTTGACAATCCCCTTGCCACTCCCTACACTCTGGGAATTGCAAGCGGAGCAAGTCTTGGGGTTGTGATTTACACCGTCTTTGTTTCAAAACACCTCACCTTGCCACTCTTTCTTTTCAGCCTTTCGGGGGGTCTTTTATCCCTGTTTATAATATTTTTCCTTGCTAAGGCTATTAAATTTTATTCTTCCAACACAATTTTGCTTTCTGGCGTTGCTTTAAACTTCTTT
>JALSOA010000075.1 GCA_026986725.1 Acidobacteriota bacterium | reverse complement strand
GTGCGCCTTTTGTCTTTTGCTAAAAGGTGAATATTGAATAAAAGAACCACAGCAACAATAATTACAAAAAATTTAATCAATGTTTTCATCATCCACCTCCTTTTTTTCTGGCTTATGCCAGCCATAGAATATGCTATTATTAAAGATGAAAAAGAATAGGAGTGCGGGTATGTCTTTACTTGAAAAGATAAATTCACCTTATGATTTAAAATCTTTGAAAAAAGAGGAATTAAAGGTTCTTGCCAGTGAATTAAGGGAATTTGTAATTGATTCTGTGTCCAAAACAGGAGGGCATCTGGCATCATCTTTAGGGGTTGTTGAAGCAACCATTGCTTTGCATTATGTTTTTGATTTTAAGAGAGACAGAATTGTGTGGGATGTTGGGCATCAGGCATATATACACAAGATCTTAACAGGCAGAAAAAGTCAGTTTCACACTTTGAGAAAGTTCAAAGGCCTTTCAGGTTTTCCCAAGATAACCGAAAGCGAGTACGATCACTTTAATACAGGACATTCTTCCACTTCAATTTCAGCAGCGTTGGGTATGGCAATTGCCAGGGATTTAAATGGAGATGATTATCAGGTTATTGCATTTATTGGAGATGGCTCTTTGACTGCCGGGCTTGCTTTTGAAGGAATGAATCAGGCGGGACATTTGAAGAAGAAGATGATGGTAATTTTAAACGACAACGATATGTCCATTGCCCCGAATGTTGGTGCATTAAACGGTTATTTAAATCAGATTCTGTCAGGGCAGTTTTATAAGAGAATGAGAGACAGGATCGAGGTTGTTTTAAAGAGTATGGGTGTGATTGGAACTCCTATGATTAAAATGGCAAAGGGAATGGAAGAAACCATAAAGAGGCTTTTTGTTCCAGGTATGCTTTTTGAGGAGCTTGGCTTTAAGTATGTTGGTCCTGTTGATGGCCATGACATTGATAAACTTATTGGTTTTTTTGAAAAGTATAAGGATTACCCCGACCCTGTATTGATTCATATAAAAACCAAGAAGGGGAAGGGCTATAGGTTTGCAGAGAAAAAACCGGAATTCTGGCACGGAGTTTCCCCCTTTGATAAAAAAACTGGAGAACCCTATCCAAAGCAAAAGAAGGCACCAACATACACCTCTGTCTTTGGTAAAACAATGATGGAGATTGCTGAAAATAATAAAAATATTGTCGCCATTACCGCTGCAATGCCTTCCGGCACAGGGTTGACAGAGTTTGCAAAGAAGTTTCCCGATAGATTCTTTGATGTGGGTATTGCAGAGCAGCATGCTGTCACAATGGCTGGCGGATTGGCAATAAGAGGCAAAAAACCATTTGTTGCAATTTATTCAACATTTTTGCAAAGGGCTTACGATCAGGTTATTCACGATGTGTGCTTAATGAACCTTCCCGTTGTTTTCTGTATGGACAGAGGAGGGGTAGTCGGGGCTGACGGAGAAACCCATCACGGGCTTTACGATATGGCCTATTTAAGGCCTTTGCCAAACATTGTTTTAATGGCACCATCGGATGAGAATGAGTTGAAGAATATGCTTTACTCTGCAAGCAAATGGTCTTTCCCTGTTGCAATGAGGTATCCAAGGGGAGAGGCTGAAGGGGTTGAAGTTGAAAAAGAGTTCAGGGAGATTCCTGTTGGTAAAAGCAGGGTTTTGAGAGAAGGGGAGGATGCTGTTGTTTTTGCTATTGGTTCAATGGTATGGAAGGCAAAGAGGGTTGCTGACAGACTTGAAGAAGAGGGTATGCTTGTAAAGGTTGTGGATGCAAGGTTTGTTAAGCCCCTTGATGAAAGTGAGATCTTAAAATCGGCAGAAGAGTGTGGAGTTGTTATTACGGTAGAAGAGGGTGTTTTAAACGGGGGTTTTGGAAGCGCTGTTGTTGAACTGTTGCAGGATAACAATATTCTGGTACCTGTATTAAGGCTTGGAATTCCTGATAGAATTGTACATCAGGGAAGTCCAGATGAACTGCTTGACGAATTGAAACTTACAGAAACTCACCTATATTACAGGATAAAGGATTTTGTTAAAAATTACAGGGTTGTTAAGAGAAAAAACAGGGAGGATTTTGAATGAGCATAATTATTGAGCCTTTTAGAATCAAGGTTGTTGAGCCTATAAGACAGACAACAGAAGAGGAAAGGAAAGAAATTTTAAAGAATGCCCATTACAATCCGTTTATGATTAAATCGGACGATATTTTAATAGATTTCTTAACAGATTCAGGCACAGGTGCCATGAGTGACAGGCAATGGGGTGCTTTAATGCAGGGAGACGAATCCTATGCGGGAAGCAGGAGTTTCTTTCGCTTTGAATCTGTTGTAAAAAAGATAACTGGTTTTAAGCATATAATACCAACCCACCAGGGCAGGGCTGCCGAAAGGATACTCTTTTCAATAATGGTTAACAAAGGGGATATTGTTCCAAACAACACTCACTTTGACACAACAAGGGCAAATATTG
>JALSOA010000074.1 GCA_026986725.1 Acidobacteriota bacterium | reverse complement strand
AACCCTCATGTTAATATCAACATAAAAGCTCTTTCCTGCGTTATTCAAATAAACCTATTCCTTTAACAAAATAGGCCGCAAAACTTTCCCCCTTCTCCTCTATCCAGTTGTCAAAGAGCCAGAAAATCTCTTGCGGGATAAATAATATAACTTCAAATCAATAGAATGTCAACCTTTTTTATCTATTTAAAGAACTTCGCTCTCCAAAAACAGGCAAGAAATGATTTTAATGATTTATTAAAAAAAGTCAACCATTTTTTAAAAAAATTATCTGATTTCCATAAAAAATCTATTCCATCTGGTTTTTGTAAAAAAGTGGATTGCTTTGTCAAAAACATCTCTGACAAAGTTCAACAACCCAGTTTTACGGTAAGCCCCTTTAGCCTCAGGGTAACTCCACCATATAACAACCGCCCTGCCTCTTATATACTCACGGGGGACAAAACCCCAGAATCTGCTATCATCACTATTATCCCTATTGTCCCCCATTGCAAAGATATGGCCTTCAGGAACCCTGACAGGCCCGTAATTGTCTCTCACTTTTAAAGGACCGTCTCTGTATATGTTGTATTTATCTTTAAATACGACATAAGGTTCGTTTAGTTTTTTTCCATTTATAAAAACCTGCTTATCAATTATTTGAATAATATCACCAGGTAATCCAATTGCCCTTTTGATAAAATCAATATCAGGGTTTTCAGGAGATCTAAAGACAATAACATCACCTCTTTTAACATCCCTTTGAGGAAATATCTTTTTTTCCCACGCAAAACTTACGGGACCAAAGATAAATTTGTTAACAGCAAGATGATCCCCTATAAGTAAAGTGTTTTCCATTGATGAAGTGGGAATTTTAAAATTCTGAAAAACAAAAGTTTTGGCAAATGTTACTGCAAGTATGCCTATCAAAATTGTTTCAAAGTAATCACGAAATTCACTTTTTTTAAAATTCAGCATATTATTACTCAATGTTAAAAAAATTATACAGATTGGTTATTTTAAAGATGCTTTCAACATTTTTGTGCAACCTTGTAAAAACTATCCTTTTGCCTAAGCTTTCCGCTCTTTTGTGTAAACTCACAAGAGCACCAAGCCCAACGGATGTTATAAAATCACAATCACTTAAATCCACCTTGACTTTCTTGAAAGAGGGGTCTTCAATAAAGGGCTCAACCTTATTCTTAAATATGTCATTCCCTATTGTGTCTATTTTCCCTTTTACAGAAATGATCACCTCTTCTTTTAAACTATCGGGATTAACATCTACATATAACATCCGCCATCTCCCTTTTTTTATTCAATCATATTATAGCAATAGTTTTGTTGACAACAAAATTTATTTTACCTTATACTTTTAATATGGAAAAATAAGGAGATATATGGCAACAGAAAGAAAAAGGATAGGTCAAATATTACTGGAAAACGGGCTTATAACAGAAGAGCAACTTGAAGAAGCTTTATCTTATGCAAAAAAACACAACTTAAGATTGGGGGAAGCATTAATACAACTCAATTATATCACCGAAGATGATCTGTTGAAGGCTATAAGCAAACAATTAAATATTCCATACCTTGAAGTCGGGAATATGCTCTTTGACCCTGAAGTTGTGGGTCTCCTTCCAGAAAATTTTTGCAAAAGGAATAAGGTTATTCCGCTTTTTCTGGTTGATGATACTTTAACTGTGGCAGTTTCAGACCCTTTAAATATATATTTAATTGACGATATAGCCTCAATTGCAGGCAAAAAGATAAATGTTGTTGTAAGCTCAGGTAAAGAAATTGAGCGTGCACTTGAGCATTTTTATGCAAAAGGAGATATAAATGTTTTAAACCTTGAGGAAGAAAGTGAAGGGGAACTTGTTGACAAACCAGTTATTAAACTGGTTAATAATATTCTTTTGCAGGCGTCTCAAAGGGATGCGAGTGACATACATATTGAGCCAGGGAAATCAAGAATCAGGATAAGGTTCAGAATTGACGGGATATTAAAGGAGCAGGATTTTAACATACCTTTTTCCATGACTTCAGCAATCATCTCAAGGGTAAAGATACTTGCAAACATGGATATTGCTGAAAAAAGAAGCCCGCAGGACGGCAGGATCCAGTTAAAATTAGGAGTAAAAGATTACGACATAAGGGTTTCAACCCTTCCAACCATTTACGGAGAAAAGATAGTTATGAGATTGCTTGACAAATCATCTTCCTCTGTGGGTCTTGAAAGCCTGGGATTAAATAAAAGAGAGCTGAAGATTATTAAAACCCTTTTAAAGCAACCAAACGGTATTATTCTGGTTACAGGCCCAACAGGAAGTGGGAAAACCACCACTCTCTATTCATGTTTAAAAGAGTTAAACTCAGAAGAAAAAAACATAATTACCATTGAAGACCCAGTTGAATATCAGTTTGACAATATCAATCAGGTTCAGGTAAACCCTCAGGCTGGTGTTACCTTTGCTAACGGGCTCAGGGCTATTTTAAGACAGGACCCTGACATTATAATGGTTGGTGAAATAAGGGATAAAGAAACTGCTGAAATTGCAGTTCAGGCAGCACTGACAGGACACTTAGTGCTCTCCACCATACATACAAACGATGCCTCATCAACTATCTCCAGATTGATAGAAATGGATATAGAGCCATTTTTGATTGCATCGTCAATAAGAGCAATTATTGGTCAAAGACTTGTCAGAAAAGTCTGTCCCAATTGCAGAGTTGATTACCTTGCAAGAGATGATGAAAAAATGGTTCTTGGTTATCCTTTAAATGAAAACCTTAAACTCAAAAAAGGAAGAGGCTGTTCCATGTGTTCTGAAACCGGGTATAAGGGACGAACAGGGATATATGAAATTTTAACGGTAAACTCTGAAATTAGAAAAATGATTGTTGAGAAAAAAACACCGGACGAAATTATTGAAAAGGCCAAAAGAATGGGATATATAACCATGCAGCAGGATGGGTTTAAAAAGGTTTTAAAGGGGATAACCACTCTTGAAGAAGTTTTGAGGGTGACAAGGATAGGCGAATAATATGCCAAAGTACTATGTAAAAGCAAGAGACGAATCCGGGAACCTGTTTGAAAACACATACGATGTTGAAACTGAAAAGGAACTTTACAATAAACTTGAAATTGCAAAACTTATACCCATAAAGGTCCAGGAGATAAAAAAAAGCGGTATTTTAAGCCTAAAAGTATTTCCTGATAAGGTTAAGGCAACGGATCAGATCCTTTTTTTCAGACAACTTTCAACTCTTATCGATGCAGGTGTCCCCTTAATTCAATCCCTTGAAATTGTTAGAAAACAATTAACAAACGAAAAACTGGAAAAAACAATAGCCAGAGTTAGAGAGAGGATTGAAGAGGGAAGTTCACTTTCGGAAGCAATGGCTGAGCACCCAGATATATTTACGAGAATGCAGATAAATATGGTTCTCGTTGCAGAAGAGGGGGGTGTATTGCCTGAGATACTCGATAGAATAGCAATAATCCTGGAGAATGAAAAAGACACAAAAGATAAGATCAGAACGGCAACAAGGTATCCAAAACTGGTGGTTGGAGCTTTAAGCATAGCGTTTTTCATTTTAATGTGGTTTGTGGTACCTCAATTCCAGAAAATATATGGAAAATTCGGGAAGAAGTTGCCTCTTCCTACCAGAATGCTTTTCGGATTTTACACTTTTTTAAGGGATTACTGGTGGCTTTTACTTTTAATTATGCTACTCCTTTATCTCGTTTTCAGAAAATGGGTAAGTACAGATAGTGGCAGATGGAAATTCGATAAATTCAAATTGAAAGTTTTTATTTTTGGACCTCTTTTTCTGAAAATATACCTTGAAAGATTCACACGGGTACTTGCACTGATGATCCAGTCAGGTGTACCCATTGTCCAGGCCCTTGATATTGTGGCAGGAACAACAAACAATGTTGTGGTTGAAAATGCAATAATTCAGGTCAAAAACTCAATTTTAGAGGGGAAAACCCTTGCAGAGCCAATGGCTGCAAACAGGTATTTCACCGATATGGTGGTGCAGATGGTAACCATAGGGGAGAATACAGGTAAACTTGATTACATGCTTTTAAAGGTTGCAAATTACTATGAAAAAGAGATCGATTACACCATCAAAAATCTTTCAACATTGATTGAACCCCTTTTAATTGCGGGACTCGCCGTAATTGTGCTATTCTTTGCACTGGCAATATATCTGCCAATGTGGAACATGATGAGTTTGTTTAAATAAAAATGGGTTAAAAATGGTTAAAAAGAAAAATTTTTTTAATAAAGACCTCACTTCGCTTGATTATTTTATCTTTCTGATTGCGATTTTAATCTGTTATTACAACACCCTTCTTCATCCCCAGATATATTACGATGACTTTGTAAATATATTTTCATTTAAACTTGTGGGAGATGGTTTTAATCTTCACTCTATTTTAAATGCTTTAAAATTCCATGTCGGTGGTTTCAGACCAATTTCTTACTTGAGTTTCTATCTTAACCACCACATCTTTAATGGCGAAATACACTCTTTTATTGCAGTAAATGTAATAATCCATTACATAAACACTATTATATTCTTTCATATAGCATTGAAATTAACAGACAACAGGAAATTGTCCTTTTTTGCTGCATTATTCTGGGCTGTTTCCCCTGTAAATCTCTTTGCAGTTTCTTATCTGGTTCAAAGAATGACCTCTTTAATGGCAATGTTCGGAGGAATAGGAACGGTTTATTATCTAAAATGGGAAGAAAAAAGAGATGTGAAATATCTTATTCTCGCTATTCTCTTCGTAATACTTTCTACTCTTTCAAAGGAAAGTGGCGTACTATTTTTAGGGCTGTTTTTAGTCCATTACTATGTTAAAAACGGGGATAAAAAAGATATTTTGACCCTGTACATAACTGGCTTCCTTTTTCTCGTTTTCTGGTACTTCTTCTGTAAAAACTATTTTATTACAGGATACATTAGAAGGGGAACCAGCCCACTTGAAAGGTTTTTTACAGAATTTAGAGTTTTAGTATTTTACATTAAAAACATTTTAATCCCCTTTAATAAAGATATATTCTTGTTCATTGACTTTAAAGCATCAAGGGGATTGTTTCACCCTATCACAACCTTTTTTTCTTTGTTATTGTTACTTTTTTTATTTGCAATATCAATTTTTTCTGTAAAAAAAGACAGAGTAATAACACTTGGAATATTAGGATTCTTCCTTTTCCATTCAATTGAGTCAACCTTTCCCCCTTTGCTAAGAGTGTTCTTTCATAGAAACTATATTGCATCCTTTTTCTTAATTCTTGCATTTGCAAAAATAATATTTTATCTTAAACCATTTTTCAGATACTTTGTATTTTCAATCCTTATTTTAAATGCAATGTGGGCAACCATGTTTCACAATTTAAAGTGGCAGTACAAAACTTATTACACGGAATTGAACTATAAAAGTTTCCCGCAAAGCATTGATGCTGAAACAACCTATGCCCTTTCAATTGAAAAACAGGGGAAGTATCAGGAAGCATTGAAACTTTATCTCGAACTTTTAAAAACATACAACAGAACATGGCCATTTATCGAAACAGTCAATATCTTTCAGAAATCTGGATTCAACAAAGAAGCGATTGCAATTGCAAACATCCAACCTGAAAAAGACCCCGAGATCTTGAGAATACTCGGGCATGCCTACGGAGATATGGGGGATATGGAAAAAGCAATTGATCTTTTCGAAAAATCATTGAATAAATCATTTTCCGCTCAAAAATTACTTGAGTTTTTAGATTTACTATATCGGAATGAGATGTATGATAAAATTGTTTTTGAGACAGAAAAATACCAGAAAAAACTTAAAGCACACTCCACAAAAAACAAGATCTTATCCTACATATTTAATTCAAAAATTTTCGTTTCAAAAATCATGTTAATAAAAATTGAATGCAAAATAAGAATAAACCTTGAAAAATTTATAAAAAAGGATATAAAATTTTTGAAAATCTATGGGATTTACAACAAAAAAGTTGAAGATTACATCAATGCTTTAATCGACATAAGAAACAAAAAGTATAACAGAGCAATTGAAACATTGAAGAAAATCAGGTTTAAAAAAATGGACAATTTTTCTTTCTTTTTAAACTTTAAAAGAACAGTTTTCTTACTTTGCCTGTACGACAAAATTGATAAAAGGAAAGAGTTTGAGAATTTAATTGAAAAATACTCAAAAAATCCTATAATTTATAGCAAAATATGGAGGGATTTGGATAAATGTTATTGACAAAAGCCGCAAAAGTGTTATATTTTTAATCAGATTTTGAAAGGAGGGGATTATGAAAAAAAACAAGGGTTTTACACTGATTGAACTGGTAATGGTAATTGTAATCCTGGGTATCTTGGCCGCAGTTGCAATGCCAAAGTATGTTGATATGAGGCAGGAAGCATTGAGGGCCTCAGCAAAAGCAACTATCAACAGCATAAGGTCAGCATTGGCGATCCAGTATGCAAGAAATGCTTTAAATGGCTATGCTGTTTTCCCAACTGCAGCACAACTTCAGGCAACAGGGGCAGCATCAATATTTGTTGAAGGTCACATGCCAGAATCTCCAATTGATGGCTCCAATATGATAACTGAATCCAGTTCAAACCCGATTACATGCTCTGATGTTGACAATAATCCAGGTTATCTTTACAATGCATCAACAGGTGATATCAGATACAACAGCAACGGCAATGACGGTGCCGGAAAACACTGGTGTGAATACTGATCCCAAAAAAATCACTCTGGAGATTAGTTGGTACAAATAAACACTCAAACAAGAGAGATACTTTTAAAGATAGTCTATTACGGTCCGGGGCTATCAGGGAAAACAACAAATCTGCAGAAATTACATCATCTGGTAAATAAAATCCAATTTACTGAACTGTTCTCCATCAATACGATGGAGGACAGGACTCTTTTTTTTGATTTAATGCCTTTTGAAATTGAGGCATTGAAAAGAAAAATAAAATTTCAGGTTTATACCGTTCCTGGCCAGGTACACTATGATTCCACGAGAAGGATAATACTTGCCGGCGCAGACGGAGTTGTTTTCGTTGCCGATTCCCAGGCACATAAAATAAATGAGAATATTCAAAGCATCAACAACCTTTATGTAAACCTGAAGGCAAACAGGCTGGATATTAAAACTATCCCTCTTACCTTTCAATACAACAAAAGAGACCTTAAAAATGTTACTCCCATTGAAGAACTTGAAAACAAATTAAATTTTCGTAAAGTGCCATACTTTGAAGCAATCGCAATTGAAGGGAAAGGGGTGGTGGAAACATTTGAAGCAATTGCAATTGAAACATTTAAAGACTTTGCAAAAAAGCATAGACTTGTCGAAAACAATGAATTAAAAGAAATAATCTCAAAAATAAAGAGCGAACTTGCAAAACTAAAAGATAAACAGGGGTATTCTACCAAAAAAAACAGAAGTGAAAACGATGAACTGTTAAAACTCATATTTAAAGGCTCAAAAGGTATGATAAAAGATGACGAAGTTTTAAAATCTGCCCTTGAAACATCAACAAAAACAGCAGAACTTTTAAATGAAACAAAGATATTAAAACGAAAACTTGAACAGAAAAATAAACAGCTGGAAAAACTTTTAAAAGAAAACGAATATATGAAAAAATTTCTTGAATCTTTATTTCAAAATGCTGGTGTTCCCATTCTTACATTTAACCTTAAAGGAAAGATCACCAACTGGAACCACTCTGCTGAAAAAAGATTTAAGTATTCTGTTACTGAGGCCAAAAACATGTCTTTCATCCAGATCATTCCCAGGGATAACCTTATCGACACTCAAACTATATTAAAAAAGGTGGTAAAAGAAAAAAAGACCATAAGTGAAAAGATAAAACTCAAAGACAGAGAGAATAAAGAATTTAAGGCAAATGTTGTTTTTTCCCCCATCACTATTGATGAAAATACCAAAACAGTTGCCATTACAATGATTATTTTTCCAGAACAATCCTGATATTTTGATAAAATTAACATGCCATGAACAGAAGAGAATTTAGCAAAAAATATATAAATTTTATATTCGCACACAGAATAGGGATAAGCACTTTTATTTTCATAATAACATGTATTTTATTGTTTCTATCCACCAAGCTCACCTACTCAGCAAGGGTTACCGATCTTTTACCTCCAACAAACAAAAAGGTTTCAGAATACCTTTTTGCAATAGATAAAATAGGATTAACTGACAGTATAATAGTTGTTGTGTCAAGAAAAGACGGAAAACCCGATCCAGATAACATTGAACTGTACTCTGAAATATTTACCGATTACCTTATTCATAGTAAAGAGTTCACCAGATACTTTGACGGTTTGGACTTTAATATAAATACCAAACTTCAAATGATATTTACTCCATTTTTTTTAAAAAAACTGTGGGTTATTGTCCCTTTTAAAAATCTTCCAGAATTCATTAAAACTTTTAATTATAACAGCATGAAAAGTACAATTGAAAAAAACAAAATGCTACTTCAAACAGGGAGTGGCAGTTTTACATTGATAAAAAAAGATCCGTTAAACATACTTTCATTTCTCGAATCCTATTCAAGGGAAATAAAGGGTAAACTTAAAATATCTCTTTTTGATGGTTACTATTTTTCAAAAGATAAAACCCTTCAAGTATTTTTCATTAAAACCAAAGGCCATGCTGACAATTTAAAGTACACAACATCCGTTATGAATCTTTTATTTAAAACTGTAAAAAAAGCAGAAAAAGAGTTTAAAAATGAAATAGGAAATGAAAACATTGAAATTGATGTGAGATTTACAGGTCCTCACCCGATAACCTATTATGACAAAAATGTGGCACAAAACGACATGTTTTCATCATTATGGCTTTCTTTCGTACTCGTCATCCTCATCTTTATAATTGGATTTAGAAATCCTCTATCTTTCATCTATGCAATTTTCCCGCTTGTAATTGGAGAGATCTGGACATTTGGATTAAGTTACCTCCTTGTTGGAAGGATAAACATACTTACCTCAATCGTTGGGGCAATACTGGTTGGACTTGGAATAGATTTCTCAATACACCTGTATTCAAGGTTCCTTGAAGAAGAGGTAAATAATAGAGACAGAAAAGAAGCATTAATAAAAACAATTGAAGAAACTGGTTTTGCAACCATCGCAGGTGGATTAACCACTGCAGCCGCATTTTCATCAATGATTCTTTCCAATTTTAAAGGGTTGAGAGAGTTCGGGATAGTGTCTTCAATTGGCATTGTCTCAACTCTAATCTCTTGCTTCCTAATAATCCCATTGATTATTGCTTTTAGGAAAAACATATACAAACCAGGGAAAATAGCAGGATTCGGTACCAGATTCTTTCACTCAATAGTTGACAGACATCCTAAAAAAGTGGTTTTTTCCTCTCTTTTGATCATTCTATTTTTCTTTTTTAATTTAATTCAGATTAAATTCAATACAAGTTTAAGAGAATTAAGAAGCAAGACAAACCCTGCTTTAAAAACTCAAACATTTTTAACAAAAAAATTAGGAGGTTCACTCAGGTCATTTATCGTTATCCTAAAGGGAAAAGATGAAAAAGATATAGAAAAGCAATTCATGGCTTTGAAAAATGGCCTCAAAAACCAGAAGATATCAAAAATTGACTCTATTTTTTCCTTTTTGCCACTGAAAGGAGAACAGGAAAAAAATATTGATTACCTGTCAAAGATTCAAAAACCGGATAAAATAAGTGAAAACTTTTTTAAAATCCTCTCTAAAGAAGGGTTTGAGACAACAGATTATTACAAAACATACATTGAATCCATTGAGGATGGGTTAAATCACCTTTCCCCCATATCATTTAAAGATCTTTTACAGTCCTCCATATACCCACTTTTAAAGAATTACCTTGTATATCTAAACAAGAAAAAAGAGTTCGTGGCTGTGATAAAAATCTATCCGAAAATAGGGTTGTGGCATAAGAAATTTACGGAAACAATGGTAAAAAAAATAGATTTAATCTTAAAGAATAATTCAAAAACTGGCTCATTTGTAACCGGAATTGATGTTGTTATAAATGAAATAAAAAGGCTTGTAAAGAGAAACTTTGCAATATCCACCTGGTTATCTTTGATATTTGTGTTTTCAATAGTATTTATTCATTTTAAAAACATAAAACACACCCTTCTCTCATTTGTCCCTCTTACCTCTGGAATTATAATTATGCTGGGAGCTTTGAAGATCTCTGGAGATAACATAT
>JALSOA010000073.1 GCA_026986725.1 Acidobacteriota bacterium | reverse complement strand
GTTTAATCCCTTTTTTCTCCAAAAATTCGGCTGTTTTATCTCCCACACAGGCTATTTTCAATTCTTTCAGATGCTCTGAATTTACCTTTTCAAGAAAAAACTTTACCCCTCTCTTGCTTCCAAAAAATACCCAATCAAACTCTGAAATGTTTTTAATCTCAAAATCATTCTTAACAAAGTCAATTGCTTTAACAGGGATTACCTTAATATCCCCTGCAAGTTCAATTTTTTTTAACCCTTTAAGGCTGTCTTCCGAGCCAAATACTGCAATCTTTTTCATCAATTAAATTTTATCAAATTGTTTTTTCAAAAAAGAATTTATATACTAAAATTATCAGATGAATTTTTAAGGAGGGTTTTATGGATTGCATCTTTTGTAAAATTGCAAATAAAGAGATTCCGTCAGACATAGTTTACGAAAATGAAAAGGTAATTGCATTCAGAGACATTAACCCTGTTGCACCTGTTCACATTCTTGTTATACCAAAGGAGCACACCGAATCTGTCCAGACTCTTGATGATAAGCACCTGTCTCTTCTTCCTGACATTTTCAAAGCAATAAAAGAGATTGCTGAAAAGGAAAACATTTCCGAAAGCGGTTACAGGGTTATTACAAATTCGGGAAAACACGGAGGGCAGGAGGTTTTCCACCTTCACTTTCACATTTTAGGCGGGGAGAACATTGGAAAGTTAAGGTGCAAATAGTATATGGCTAAAAAGAAAAACATAGTTGCAATTGTCGGCAGGCCCAATGTTGGAAAATCAACCCTTTTCAACAGGCTTGCAAAAAGGAGAAAGGCAATTGTAAACAATATGCCCGGTGTTACAAGGGACAGAATATACCATAAAATAACCCTTCCTGACGGTAAAATTGCAAACCTTGTTGACACAGGTGGGCTTGAGCCTTCGACAGACGATTACATACTCTCTCAAATGAAAACCCAGACATTAAAGGGGATTGAAGAGGCTGATGTAATTATTATGATGGTTGACGGCAATGCAGGTTTAACCGCAATGGATGAAGAGGTTGCAGATGTTTTGAGAAAAAGCGGGAAAGATGTAATTGTTGCAGTAAACAAGGTTGATTTAAAGGGAGCAAAGGAAAACATTGTTGATTTTTACTCACTTGGCTTTGAAAACTATGTTTCAATATCGGCAGAGCACGGCACAGGGGTTTATCAATTGCTTGAAGCAATATCACCCTATCTTGATAAAATAGAAGAAGATGAAAAGGTTGAAGAAGAGATAAAAATATCAATAATAGGCAAACCAAATGTGGGGAAATCGTCTCTTTTAAACAGAATTATAGGGGAGGAAAGGGCGCTTGTATCAGACCTTGCAGGCACCACAAGGGATTCTGTTGACGCAGTTTTCAAATACAACGGCAAAACTTACCGAATAATTGACACGGCAGGCATCAGAAAAAAGAAAAAGGTTAAAAACTTTGTTGAAAAAATAAGTGTTCTTTTAGCCCAGAAAAACATTTTAAGAAGCGATGTTGTTTTGATGCTTATAGACTCAACCTCTGATACAACATTGCTTGATGCAAACATAGCAGGCTTTGCCCACAACAATTACAAAAATGTAATAATAGTCTTTAACAAATGGGATCTGGTTGAAAAAGACACAGACACGGTTAAAAAGTATGAAGCAGCATTGAAGCAGAGAATGAAATTCCTTGACTATGCACCTGTTGTCTTTATATCCGCAAAAACAGGCCAGAGGGTAAAAAGGCTTTTTAAAATAATAGACGAAGTAATGGAGCAGGCAACAAAAGAGATTAAAACCTCTGAATTAAACAAATTTTTAGAAGAGGTTGCAAGGAAGCACAAAGCCCCCCCCGTGAGAAAAAAGCCATTCAAAATGTATTATATAACCCAGACAGGCATTCTTCCTCAAACATTTACAATATTCACAAACTCCCAGTACCCCCCTCACTTTTCCTACGAAAGATACCTTGAAAACCAGTTAAGGGAAAGGTTTGACCTTAAAAATGTCCCGATAAAACTGATTTTCAGGAGGAAATAATACCTCCTAAAATTTGATGTTGAAGAAAACAATGATATTTTTAGCCGTTTGTATGTACTTTTTTTATTCTCTTTACTACAAAATTTTTCTTTACTACAATAAATTTGTATTTGTTGGCAAGGAGAAAAAGGTATGTGTGGTATTGTCGGGGTAATAGGAGTGGAAGGTGCCTCAAAGAAGGTTGCAACAGCATTGCAGGCTATTCAACATAGAGGTCAGGATTCAGCCGGTATCGGAGCAAAAAAGGGTAATCATTTCAGATATTTCAAAGACATTGGCCTTGTTCATCACATATTTAACGAAAAAGAGTTAAACAGGCTTGAGGGAAGGTGTGCAATAGGGCATGTGAGGTATCCAACCATTGGGGGTAACAGCAAAGAGGATGCACAACCTTTTTACTCGAAATGGCCAGGTATTTTAATGGCACACAATGGAAATATAACCAATTTTGAAGAGATAAAACAGTATTTATTGGAGCAATCTATTTTTCTTTCA
>JALSOA010000072.1 GCA_026986725.1 Acidobacteriota bacterium | reverse complement strand
CATAGATTGTTTTTTTCCACAATTTCCCTGATCTTTTCAGCAACCTGTCTCACCTGAGAATGAACATCGTAACTTTCATAAAACTCAATATCTGTCTCTGTTTTTTTGCCTTTTAAAGTTGAACACTTTTCTTTCCAGAAATCTCCCTTTACCCAGCTATCGTAAATCCCGTAAACATTGAAATAATCCTTTGTTATAAAATGCCTGTTTTCAGTATCTGAATGAAAGTATATCTCAGTATCAAAACAATCCTTTATTGATGATATAATCTCTTTCTCACTTTTCGCTAAATAGGCAAACCCGCAAAAAAGAAAAACCCTGCCTCTGTTTGCCTCAACAAATTTATCCGACTTTACTATTTCAACAAACCTTCTGTAAATATCTCCCCCGTAAGCAACATTTAACCTCTCCTTCTCTCTCTTATACTCATAAAAAAGTGCCCCAAGGTTTTCAAGAAGCTCTTTTGCTTCCTCAACGGTATCGTCAAAATACTGAAAATCTTTCACATCATCAATTAACTGTTTATCAATCTCACTAAAAAGAGCAGAAAGCCTTCTAACCCATGGAAATACAAGGGAGTCGTCATTTCCAAGTTTTTCATAAAGAGTCTTCTTTTCAGTTGAAACTTCGTCGGTTTTTTTCAATATATTAAGGATAAAAAACAACCTGTCAGTCTCATCCTGAAAAACAGGGGGAGTGGGGGAAAAATTCAAGACCCCGTTTTTCACAAAATCAGCCATTGAATAAAAATTCGCCTTTAAAACCTCCTGAGGAGTGAGATTTCTTTCAACAAACCTTAAAGGCCTTAAATTCGGAAAAACAACGGTAACCTTTTTACCCTGAGTAACAATATCCTTTACCCTTTTTGAAATAAAATCCGTAAAATTCAAAGAAACATCTACTCTTACAACCCTGCAGCAATCAGACATTTATAATCTCCCTGTTTTCCGTATAGTATAAAATTCCTTTAACATTCAATCCCCAGTCTCTCAACTCTTTAACATAGCCTTCTACCTGCTCAATGTGTTTATCTTCTTTCCCCCCTGTTTTGTAATCAATTACAGTGTAAAACCCGTTCTTTTCAACAAGCCTGTCAATCCTGAATACAAACCCGTCTGAAGACACTATTTCCTTTTCATTCCAGTAATTATCAATATTCTCAAAAAAATCCGCCATATCGCTAAGACAAAACTCAATCATATCTTTCACTTCAGAATAATCATTTAAATTCAATCCGAAAAAGCGAACCGACTTTTCAAAGGCATTTGAAGCGGTGTCTTCAATCTTGTTTTTATCCACCTTTCCAATTAAACTCATTGCAAAGTGAAAAAGGTTTCCAAGCAACCTCTCCCTGTTTTCAAAGTAAACCTCACCATCAACAAGCACCCCAAGATTCTCCCTGATTGTTTCGGGAAAATTCACCATTTCTTTTCTCTCTTCAACCTTGATTTCTCTTTTTTTACCTTTTTCACTCTCCCCACATTTATACTCCACAATTGTCCCTATTTCCTCTATTTTAGATTTCAAACCAAGGCCACCTGCTTTTATAAGATTGTACAAAACTGCCGCCGATGTTTTTGATTTACCGTCAACTTTTGAAATATCATTTTTTTTAACCTTAATTGCGCCCCTTATGTAAAGCTCTTTTTTAGGCCTTGTATTTGCAACATACATTAAATTCAAAGATTCGACAAACTCCCTCAACCTTTTATTAAAATAGATCTTTTCGGCAGCGGGGGATATTTTTCTCAAATTTTTGTCAAGTTTAACAAAAACCTTTGCCCTGCTGTCTGCATCATTAAACCACTCGCCAATATTAACCTCAACAATATTGCCTGAAGAACCTGATACCATCTGCCAGTCATAGAAAGGGATTATTACAACATCCGCCTCGAGCCCTTTGGCCTTGTGAATTGTCATTAACCTTATTGCATCTATGTTTTCAGGCATTGAAAGGGTAATATCTTTATTTTCGTAAAAATACTCCACTATATCCTTTAATGAAGAAAACCTGTCTTCTAAATTCAAAACAGTTTCAAAAAACCTGTCAAAGTATGCAGAATTGTTTTTCAGGTCAAAGATTGAATCAGTCCCATTTTTGTTGTTTTTAAAAAACCTGTCAAACCTTGAAATAACAAACATAAAGAATTCATAAGGGGAAAACATTGACGATCTGTTCACTATATCAACAAATATATTGCAAAAACTTTCCCCGCAATAGCGATTTAAAAAATCAATGTATGAGCTATTATCGGAAAAGGTTTCAATGTTAGAAACTTCTCTTAAAAAATTATCTTTTTCCTCAACAGGGAAAACACCTGTTTCGCAAAGTGATTGAAAAACAGCCCTGTCGTATGGATTTACGGCAAACAAAGCAATTAAAAGAAGTTTCTTTATGTCAGCATTGTTTATAAGCGTAAGAGTGTCTTCAGTGATAAACGGAACCCTTTTATCCCTTTCTCTGGAGTACTCAAAAATATAATCGGCAATCTTATCAAGGTCTTTTTTTCTTCTGCCAAGAATCATCACCCTTTCA
>JALSOA010000071.1 GCA_026986725.1 Acidobacteriota bacterium | reverse complement strand
TGAAATTGCAAGGTTTCTGGAAAATCACGAATTGGTCTCAAAGGTTGTTTATCCGTTTCTGGAATCACACCCACACTTTGAAAGGGCAAAGAGACAGATGAGAATGGGTGGAGCAATGATATCCTTTGAGTTGAAAGGCGGATATGATGCTGCTGTAAAATTGATGAATTACTTTGCAAGGCACGATACCCCCATGGAGCTTGCCGTTTCCCTTGGAAGCGTTATCTCTTACATTCAGCACCCGGCCTCAATGACTCATTCAGAGGTTCCGGAGGAAGAAAAGAAAAGGATGGGTATAACAGAGGAGTTGATCAGGGTGTCAGTGGGGCTTGAGGGGGTAAATGTTTTAATAAAGGCCCTTAATGAAGGGATAAAACTGGCTCACAGTTAAGGTTATAATTTAATTAGAGCCCCCTTTTTGGGGGGCTTTTTAATTATTAACACCTTGTTTGCGATTGTGTTATCATAAAATCTTATGGATAGTGGTATTAAATTAGACGATGAGTTTTTAAAAAATGTTTGGGAAATCGGGAAAAAATATGGAGTTAGAATACTTCCCGTTGGCGGTCTGGTAAGGGATTTTTTTCTGAACAGAAGGATTGCTGATTACGATTTTCTGGTTCTTACAGATGATGAAAATGCTTTAAAAAGTTTTGTGGATCACCTGTCCAGTTCTTCAGGCCTCACAGTGGTTAAACCTGCAAGGTTTGACACTTACAGATTGGTGAAAAGGGAATTAACAATTGATTTGAGCGTTTTAAAAAAGGGTGAACATCTTGAATCAAACCTTGTTTCAAGAGATTTAACAATTAACTCAATTGCATACTCATTTGATGACAATCTGTTGTTAGATCCTTCAAACGGTCTTAAAGATATTAAAAAAGGGATTTTAAGGACTTTCAGTGGGGAAAATTTTAAACAGGATCCTTTGAGGGTTCTAAGACTTTTCAGGTTTTTTGCAACATTTGAAGGGTTTAAAATAGAAGAGAAAACAAGAAATTATGCTTTTGAATACTCATACCTTTTAAATAAAGTCTCAAGGGAGAGAATAAGGGATGAGATTTTCAAAATATTCAGAAGTGATAGAGGTTTCATGGCATTAAAGAGTATGATTTTCCCGGTGCTGTCCACTGTTTTCCCATCACTTGAGGATTTGAAAGGGGTTCCTCAAAACGGCTATCATCACCTTGATGTTCTTGATCACACCCTTGAAGTTGTTTCTTTCTGTTTTGATTTGGACTGGTTTAAAGAGAGGTTTTCATTCTTTCCTTTAAATTTAAGCGATGACGACAGGGTTGTTTTAAGGTTTTCTGCCCTGTTTCATGATACTGGGAAAAAAGACACCATGGGTTACAATGCCCATGGCGTAACCACATTTAAAAATCATCAATTTGTAAGTGCTTCAAAGGTTTTAAATGATCTATCTTTTTTTCCTAAAAAGATGGTTGAGAGAATATACCTTTTGATTAGAAGACACATGCTTTTTCTTAACTTTATGATAAACGGATACTCTGAGAAGTCATTTGGAAAACTGATTAATATGATGAGAGAGGATTCCATACTTCTATTAATCCTTTTTCTTGCAGACAAAAAGGCTGCAAGAGGGCCTCTGTCAAAGGGTAGTCTGAAAAAAGCCCTTAACATTGCAAATGATTTTTTAAATTTTTACCTGAAGGAAAAGGATAGGATTTTAAAACTTCCAAAACTGATATCAGGTTACGATGTTATTAAAATACTTGAGATTGCTCCTTCCAGAAAGGTTGGGGAAGTTCTTAACATGATAACCGAGAAACAACTTGAGGATCCTGAGTTTTCGAGAGAAGAGGCTTTAAAACTTTTATACTCTTTGAAAGGAGAGATGTAAATTGGTGATGAAAGTCAGATTTTTAGGAACAGGCACTTCAATGGGCGTGCCTTTAATAGGGTGCAATTGCGAGGTTTGTACTTCCAGAGATTTCAGGGATAAGAGGTTAAGGTCTTCAATAATGATTGAATTTAATGGAAAATGTGTTTTAATTGATGCTTCTTCTGATTTCAGGGTTCAGGCTTTGATCTACAGGATAAATAGAATTGATGCAATACTTATTACCCATCCACATGCAGACCATGTATTTGGTCTTGATGATACCAGAATTTTTTATCTTAAAAATAGAAAGCCTGTTGAATTATGGGGCAGTGAGTTTACTATAGATAACTTAAAGAGACTATTTTTTTATGCTTTTGAGGGTAAAAGGGATGAGAGACTTGTGAAACCTTCATTTAATCTGAACAAAGTCAGGGAAAAGTTTGAACTTTTCGGGGTTACCATAACATCTGTGAATGCAATTCATGGGGACATGCCTGTAACAGGGTACAGGGTGAATAATTTGGGGTACATAACAGATTTCAATTTTATTGAAGAAAAAGAAATAGAGAAATTGAAAGGTGTGAAAACATTGATTGTTGGTGCTTTGAGGTATTCTCCATCTATATCACATCTTACCATTGACAGGGCAATTGAGTTTGTGAAAAAGGTTAAACCTGAAGTTGCATACTTTACTCATTTTTCCCACGAAATACTCCATTCAAGGCTGGAAAAAGAGTTACCTGCGAACATTATCCCTGCTTACGATGGACTTGAAATAGAGGTGTAATATGAAAAAAGCAATATTGCTTTTGTTACTTTTTGTTGTTCCTTTGAGTGTATATGGTTGGAGTGATCTGACGGTTAAGTACATGGTTGTAACCTCATTTAAAACCTTTCCTGAAGGTTTGAGATTATACCTTGATTCTGAAAGGGTATCTCTGTTAAAGGGTGTGGAAAGTATTGATGAAAATGATTTTTATTCTGTTAAAGAGGTTGAGTCCTTTGTGTGTAAGCAGGGGAAAAGGATAGAACAGATGATAAAGGAAAGGAAAAAGGTCAGGGATATTGCTTTTGAAACAGGAAGACTTTTAAAAGGTATTGCCATTTTAAGTTTTCCGTTTTCTTTTGACCACTCCTTTTACAGGAAGGATTATCAGGCTTACTGTGAGTACAAACTCGATAAATTTATCTTTGCATTCCAGAAGTTGAAAAAAAGGAATTTTGAAACCAGGAATTGCAAGAGTATAGTAAAATCACTTTATAAAAAAAGCATTAACCTGAAAAAAAAGATTTTGAACGATTATGAAATATACGATAATTCCTCCAATTTTGACGATCTCTCCGCTGCCTTTGGCTCTGGCAGCCTTCTTTTTTCAGATACATGCTTTGCGATGAGTGAGATTGTGTCAAAAATATGGGAGAGTGTTAACGGTAGTCTTGAAGGTTCACTTATTCTGGAGGGAAGATGAAGAGATTTATAGTTTTGTTACCATTGATATCTTTACTTTCTTTTGCCATTCAATTGAAACTTGCTTTAAAGGAGGGGGATAAGTTTGAATTTTCATTAAAAAACAAGCGTATTTTTTCAATGGGAGAAGGGATTACCTCAATAAAAAATTCCATTGAAACCGAAATGACTTTTAATGTTGCGGTTAAAGGGGTTAATTCAAAAACTATTGTTCTTAATTACCTCTTAAAAAAAGCAAAAATAGTGATGGTTACTCCCGAAGGTGTAAGAACCTTTGATACTGATAGTAAAGAAAACTATCCTCAAATCCCATTCTTTGCTATGCTTGTTGAAATGAAGCAGGTTCCAATTGGTTATACCATTCGAAAGAAGGATTTTAAAATTGTTAATGTTGATGGTTACAGGGAACTTTTAGAGAGAGTGATTGAAAAAACAAAAGTAAAAAATCGTAACTTCAGGGAATTGCTTAAAAAAAATGTTGAAAACAAAAAGGAAGAACTTAGTTCTTCCCTTTTGTTTAACACCGATTTTTTCCCCTATTTCGGGAAAGAACTGGAAAAGGGCCGGGTATTTAAGATTAAGCGTAAATTTAAAAAAATGGGAATAACTATAAACTCAGAGATTGAGTACACTGTGGAAAACATTACTGACAGAGTGGTAACGCTATCTTTTAAATCTAATTACATAATTCCTGAAGATAAGGAGCTAAGCAGTGATGTATACATCAAAGCAAAGGGATGGCAAAAGGGTTCAATAACGATTTACAGGGATAGTGGACTTGTGAATTTTGCATCTTTCACACAGGATATGGAAGGCTTTTTGTTAAAAAAAGGATCAAAAGAAAAGGTGCCTTTAAAGGAGATTTCTACAACAATTATTCGTTACAAAAGGGTTCAATGATGGCGCATTCACTCGAAGAAATGATAAAAACTCAGATTGTTTCAAGAGGAATAAAGGATAAAAAAGTTCTTAAAGCAATGTTGCAGATTGATAGGGCTGATTTTGTTCTGGAAGAGGATATACCTTTTGCGTACTCAGATACTCCTCTCCCTCTCTTAAAAGGACAGACCATTTCCCAGCCATACATTGTTGCATTAATGACAGAGTCGTTAGACCTCGACTCCAGAAGTGTGGTTCTTGAAATAGGCACCGGGAGCGGGTATCAAACCGCAATAATAGCGAGCATTGCAAGAAGGGTTTATTCGATTGAAAGGCTTTCTCCTATTCTTGATCTGGCCTGTAAAAACCTTTCAAAGCATAATTTTAAAAATGTGAACCTTATTCTTGCGGATGGCAAAAATCCACCATTAAATCTTAAAGTTGACAGAATAATGGTTACTGCTGCAGCGAAAAACTTTCCTGAAGGGCTTTTTGAAAAATTGAAAGAAGGTGGTAAAATGGTTATACCCATTGAAAAAGGTTTTATACAGGTTCTGTATAAAATTATAAAAAAAGGGGGAAAACCCGAGTTTTATGAATTGTGCCCTGTAAGGTTTGTTCCCCTTGTATGAGAGGAGGTATTTATGGGTGTTCAAAATCTTGAGATTAATGATATTGAAAGATACAGGTTAAAGGCAAAGAGGTTTGTTTTTCTTTTGTGGTTTGTCCCACTTATTATACTTTTGGTGACCTCGTATTACACTGTTGCTCCGGATGAAGTTGGCGTTATTACAAGGTTTGGGAGGTTTGTCAGAACCGAACAACCAGGTCTTCATTTTAAAATCCCTTTCGGAGTTGAAAAGGTTTACAAAGTGCCGGTGAGAAAACAGTTAAAGGAAGAGTTTGGTTTTAGAACAATAAGAGCTGGTGTTCGTTCCATGTATTCTGATGAAAGTTTTTTGCATGAATCTCTAATGCTTACAGGGGATTTGAACATTGGAGAGATTGAATGGAGTGTTCAGTACAAGATAAAAGATCCTGTTAAATTTCTGTTTAAGGTAAGGGATGTAAGGGGAACATTTAGAAACATCTGTGAAGCGGTTATGAGAGAGGTTATAGGGGACAGATCAATAAATGAGATCCTTACGACCGGGAGAGAGGAAATTGCTCAGGAATGTAAGACAAAAATCCAGAAACTATGTGATGAATACGAAACAGGGCTTGATGTAAAAATAGTGGTACTTCAGGATGTTAACCCTCCTGACCCAGTCAAGCCTTCTTTTAATGAAGTTAATCAGGCATTGCAGGAAAAAGAGAATATGATAAACCAGGCATGGGCCCAGTACAATAAAGTTATCCCCCGTGCAAAAGGTAAGGCATTGCAGATTATTCAGGAGGCTGAAGGATATGCTTTGAAAAGAGTTAACGAGGCAAAGGGTGATGTTGCAATGTTTAGCGAGGTTTTGAAAGAGTACCGAAAGGCTCCTAAAATCACGAGAGAAAGGTTGTACCTTGAAACAATGCAGGATCTGTTGCCAGGATATGGAAAGATTATAGTAATAGACTCAAAACAGAAGAATTTATTGCCCTTACTTGATTTGATGAAAGGGGGTAAAAAATGAGAACAGCCATTCTTATTATTATCCTGACTTTTGTTGGTTTGATAATTCTCTCATCTTCTGCATACATAGTTAAAGAAACCCAGCAGGTGGTAATTACTGAATTTGGGAAACCGGTGGGAAACCCTGTAAAGGAAGCAGGATTACACTTTAAGGTACCCTTTATTCAAAAGGCAAACTACTTTGAAAAGAGATGGCTTGAATGGGATGGGGATGCCAATCAGGTAACCACCAAGGATAAAAAATACATCTGGATAGATACCTATGCAAGGTGGAGGATAAAAGACCCTTTGAAATTTTTTGAAACAGTCGGCAATGAGGAGGGCGCTCAGACAAGGCTTGATGACATACTTGACGGTGAAACAAGGATTGCAATAGCAAAGTACAACCTGATAGAGGTTGTAAGAACCACGAACAGGCCTATGGAGATGGCTGCAACATATAGTGGAGAAGTATCGGATAATTCAGAATTCAATGTAAAGATCGGAAGGGAAAAGATCACAAGGCAGATTCTTAAAAAGGTTTCAAAAATAACCCCTTCTTACGGGATAGAAGTGGTTGATGTAAGGATAAAAAGGGTGAACTATGTTGATTCTGTTAGACAGAAGGTATATCAGAGAATGATAAGTGAGAGGAAGAGAATAGCAGAGCAGTACCGCTCAGAGGGAAGAGGTAAAAGTGCAGAGATAATTGGAAAAACCAGGAAAGAACTGGAAAGGATAAACTCCGAAGCCTATAAAAAGGCTCAGGAGATTAAAGGGAAAGCAGATGCAGAGGCAACCAGAATTTACGCAGAAGCGTACTCAAAAGACCCTGAATTTTATAGATTTTTAAAGACGCTTGAAACCCTGAAGCAAACGGTTAAAAGTGATGATGTTTTGATCCTTTCAACGGATAGTGAAATCTACAGATTTTTAAAAACATTGAAGTAATTTAAATGAAAAGGGTGGAGTTTGAATTCAGTGCAAAAATCAAATTGTTGAATATAGTTGAAAAAGGAATTGAGTATTTTCTTCTAAACCTGTGGAAAATAGATGAAGATGATATTTACTGGTTCATGGTTGGGGTTCACGAAGTAATTGTAAATGCTTATTTGCACGGCAATAAGAAGGACGAGAGTTTGCCGATCAGGGTGGTTTTAATGCTCCATGGTGGGGAGATTATTGCAAGGATCTCCGATAAAGGAGATGGTTTTAATGAAAATGACATACCTGATCCAACCAGTCCTGAAAATCTGTTGAAGCCTTCTGGAAGGGGAATTTTGTTCACAAAAAATGCCTGTGATTCATTGAGGTTTTTCAGGGAGGATAATTGGTTCACGGTTGAAATAAAAAAAAAGGTTAAAGAGGTGCAAAATGCTTGAAATCTCTGAGAGGAAAAAAGGTGACATTGTGATCCTTGATCTCAAAGGCAAAATAACAATTGGGGAGGGGGACAGAAAACTCCGTAATTGGATTGAATCTCTCCTTGAAAGGGGTGAAAGGAAGATAATACTCAATATGGCAAGGGTAAGTTATATGGATTCATCAGGCACAGGAGAGGTTGTAAGCCTCTTAATGACTGTTAAAAAGAGAGATGGAGAGTTAAAACTCCTTAACCTATCTCAAAAGATAAAGGACATATTTCAAATAGCACAATTATTGAGTATATTTGACTATTACACAGATGAAGATGAGGCATTAAAGGCTTTTTAACCTTTTTTTAAAAAAAATATTGAAATGTTTTTGATTTTCTGATATTTTATCCCTTGCGTGAGCCGGCGTAGCTCAACTGGTAGAGCAACTGACTTGTAATCAGTAGGTTGGGGGTTCAAGTCCCTTCGCCGGCTCCATTTTTTCTACCCTAACCCAACACCCAATATCTAACACCTAACACCTATATCCTTTTTTTATTCTTGTTGCTAATTTTCACAGTAAATGTATAATATCTAATGGAAGAAAGGCGGGTAATCGCAAAGGCCAGGTGCCTTTGAGGAAAGTCCGAACTCCGCAGGGCGGTGCGCCGGGGAAAGCCCGGTCTCCGAAAGGAGAAGGAAAGTGCCACAGAAAACATACCGCCCCGCACCAATTTTAACTGTGTACGATTGTTTTATTGAGAAGTGTTATGCAGTTGAATTTGGTGCGGGGTAAGGGTGAAACGGTGGGGTAAGAGCCCACCGCTCCGATGGTAACATCGGAGGCACGGTAAACCCCGCACGGAGCAAGGCCAAATAGGGAAGCGTTTGAGGATTGCCCGTCCGAGGCTTCCGGGTAGGCTGCTTGTGGCATCGGGTAACCGATGCCCCAGAGGAATGATTACCCGAGACAGAATTCGGCTTACAGCCTTTCTTCCATTTTTTTGAGGTGTTATATGAGAAAAATAGTGTTTTTTCTGTTGATTTTTTTTATTGTTTCAGGGGTTGCGGGTGGTAAAGAAGATTCTTTAAAGATTTCTTTAAGAGAGTACACTATAGGGGTACTTCTAAGTTCAAGGGGAGATTGTGAGAAGGCGATCCCCCATTTTGAGAAGGCACTTTCTTACCACAAAAGCATTTACATTTACTTTGAACTTGCAGATTGTTACAATTCACTGTCGGACATGGAGAAAACCATAGAATACCTTGAACTTGCAGGTAAAGAATACCCGAATGATCCTGAAGCCTATCTTAAATTAGGTGATTACTATTCGGATCTGGTGCAGGTGCTTCAATCCCCTGAAGTTGTTAAAAAATCTGTTGAAAATTACAGAAAGGCTTTTGAACTTTCACATGATTACTCAATAGTTTACAAAATAATAGAGGGGTACTTTTTACTTCAGGATTATCAAAATGTTTTAAAGTACTTCAACATGTTACCTGAATCGTATAAAAATGATTATTATACCCTTTTCTATGTTGCAGTGGCTTACCAGAACAATAAGGATAACTTTAATCTCTTTATAACATTGAAAAAACTGGTGAGATTAACCATCCCCAATCCTGAAATACTATCGAGATTGGCATCCATGAGCTCAGAAAATCATTATTATCTTTTTGCCTATAGATTTCTTTTGGAATTAAAGGCAATCGTAAAAGACTTTAAACAGAATAATTTGTTATGTGTGTCCGCTTTGATGGCAGGAAAGTACAGGGATGTAATAGAGATGTACGAAAGAAAATTTAAGGCATCTCCGACTCCCGTTATTCTTTACTGTGTGGGGACATCTTACGGTTATCTTAACGATTACAGAAGGGCATCGGAGTTTTACGAAAGGGTTTTAAAAGAAAATACCGATTCCATGAATAAATCTGTGTTGAAGGATGTTTATCTTGACTACATTAGAATAATTATTGCTGAAAAAAACTTTAAAAAGGCTTATAAGGAAACTTTAAACTATGAAAAACTTTATGGGCTTACTCCATCGACGGTTGTTAAAGAAAGGTTTGAGGCTCTTATTCTTTCCGGTAATTTAAAAGAAGCAAAAAAGGTTCTTTACATGCTTAAAATAATCTCCGACAACAGTAAATTTGTAAACAAAATTGAAAGGGTTTTTCAAAGAAAACCGGCATTACTGGGTTACGATTACCTTGCCTCGCTGTACTATTCTTTAGGTGATTATAAAAATTCACTGCATTACTTTAAAAAGTGTTTAAAAATAGCGGATAAAAAAGAAACATACCTTGGACAGGTTGCGCTTTTGTATCAGGTTCTCAAAAAGCCTGAAAAGGCGGAAGTTTATTACAGGAAACTATATAAACTGAACCCGACAGATCCAACAATGTTAAACAATTATGCCTACTTTTTGTTGGAAAACGGAAAAGATCTTGATAAAGCCTTAAAAATGGCACAGAGGGCGGTTGAGGAAAAGCCAGACTCTCCTTCTTTCAGAGACACCCTTGGTTATGCATACCTTTTGAATGGTGATTTTAAAAAGGCTGAAGAAAATATTGTATTTGCCTATAAAAAAAGCCCGATGAATCCGGATATCTGTTTTCATCTTGGGGAGCTCTATTACAGAAAAAAGGACTATGCTAAAGCCAAAGAGTATTTTATGGATGCAATTGATTTTGGATTTTCAGATGTTGAAGTGGTTAAAAAGAGGATTGATTCTATTCCTTCTGATTGAGTTTGCCTGTGCAAAAGTGCCTGATAGGGGTCAGGGTACCCTTTTTTCCGCTTTTTTTAGGCTATCGGGCAATATCTCCGGACAAAAGATCCATTCATTAAGGCTTTTCGTTAACACTGATGGAGAGGAATTGTTTTCTGCCGGGATTTTGTTGCCAACGAATACCCTTGTGTATTCAGGTTTTTTTGATGGCAAAAGGTTTATTGTTGTTGATTACAGAAGAGGAATTGCTTATATTGATAATAAGAAGCCCTTTAACCTGAAAAGGCTGTTCGGGGTTGATATTGATTTGAGATACTTTACAGGTTTTTTTAACAATTGTTTTATTAAAGGTAAGTGCAGGGTGAACAAATACGGGAATTTGAGATTTATCGTAAACGGGAAGAATGAGATAGTAATTTTGGGTGATTTTGGAAACATCCTTCTTGTGCCCATGGGAAAGATAAGAAAAGGAGAAGTGAAAAAAATTGCCCCTGTAATACCTGAGGGTTACGAGGTGAGGTATGAAAACTTTTAAACTCCGCTCTTTTGCAAAGATAAACCCCCTTCTTTTTGTGAGAGATAGAAGGCATGATGGTTACCACAACATATATACTGTTTTTCAAACAGTTTCTCTTTATGATGAGATTGAAGTGGAGATTGAAGAGGGTAAAAATGGTATTTTTATATCATCAAACAGGGATATTCCGTCAGGATCTGACAATCTTGTTTACCGTGCAATAGATCTTTTTCTAAAAGAATTTGATGTGGGTTCTTACCTGTTTAGAGTGTTTATAGACAAGAGGATACCTTCAGGTGGAGGAATGGGTGGAGGAAGTTCCAATGCAGGTGCGATATTGCTTTTTCTTGAAAAATTCTTTGAAATTAAGGCAAGAAAAAAAATTGAGAATATTGCATCATCAATAGGCTCGGACATCCCAGCATTCCTGTATGGGGGAACAGTTATGGGGCTTGAAAGAGGGGACAGGGTTACCAGAATAAAAGACTTTCCCGCTTCTGACTTCATTGCTATTTTTCCGAAAAAGCATTATTCAACTGCCAAGATGTACTCTTTGTTTGACACATACTGTGAGAAAAGTGGATTAACCCTTACTGAGTTTACTGAAACAGTCTCCTTGCTCTATGTTAAAGGGAGATTGGCATTCCACAACGATTTTGATTGTGTTTTGAAACATTACGATAAAGAGTTATACGAACTGTTTGAATTTCTTAAAAGAGATGGTTTCACAGTGATGCTATCAGGTTCAGGCTCAACATTTTTAATATTTGGAGATGATCTGAAATCTGCAAAAAAACTTATTCCTGGATCTTTTTCTTTTGAGTTTCTGAGTTTTGTTAATGGCAGTGAGTATGAAAAATCTCTGTTCCTCTGAAACCTTTTTAAAGGCGAAGGAATTTTCCATTGAAAACAGATTGATAACACCAGGCAAAAAGGTGATTGCTGCCGTAAGTGGTGGATCTGATTCGGTTTTTCTTCTCTATTTTCTTTTGTGTTTGAAAAAAGACTTTGAATTAGGTCTTTCCGTTTGCCACTTTGATCACGGTTTGAGAGAAGATTCCTCTTTTGACTTAAACTTTGTAAAGAGACTTGCTGAGAAATTTAATCTTGATTTTTATTGGGGTAGGGGAGATGTCAGATCTTTTGCCAGAAAACATAATATTTCTATTGAAATGGCTGCAAGAAGTTTAAGGTACTCCTTTTTTAATTCTTTGATCAAAACTGGTAAAGGAGATACAATAGCCCTTGGTCACAATATGACAGATTCAATAGAAACATTTTTTTTAAATATTTACAGAGGCACTGGTGTCAGGGGATTGAAGGGTATAAGGAGTATGACATCCCACATTATTCGACCCCTGCTGGTACTTAAGAAGGGTGAGATAGAAAGGGAATTGAATAGAAGAAACATAAAATACATTGTTGACAGTACTAACTTTGAACTTGAATATAAAAGAAACAGAGTAAGAAAATTTGTTCTTCCCTCTTTGCAAAAGGTTTTTGGCGAGGAAGTGGAAAAGAGGTTTTTTGTTCTCTTTGAAAACATTAACTCTTCAATTGATGGTTGTGAATATTTTGTGGAGCAATTTTTTAAAAAGAGAGGGATAGTTGATCAATATGGAGCAAGATTAAACCTTGAAGAGATGAGAAGGTTACCGCTCAATGCTTTTAAGGAGGTTGTTTTTTTTGTTTTTGATAAATTTAAAGGTACCACCTATGGCATATCAAGGGATTTTTTAAGCAGATTTTATGATTTTGTGCTTCAGGGAAAAAGAGGATTGAGAAGGCTTTTCACTAATGATACGCTATTTGCAGCAAAAACTAAAAAATGGCTCTTCATATTCAACGAAAGTTTGTTAAATGTAAATAGTGCAAATAGTTTTAATGTTAAAGGAGAGGGTGAATACAAAATCCCTTTTGGTTTTTCCTATATTATTGAACACTGTAATACCTATCTTCCCTCAAAAGAAAAAACGAGTGTTTATATAAAAAAATCTCTTCTATCATCGTCATTAAAAATTGAAAGGATTGATTTTGAGGGTGATTACATAATGAGAAATGGGAATTGTTACAGGGATTTAAAAAAATACTTTAAAAAGAAAGGGATGAGTCTTTTCGAAAGAAAAAATACATTTGTTTTGAAAAACGATAATGAGGTGCTTTTTATTCCTGGTTACTTTATTTCTGAGTCTATTTCTAAAATCAATTGCAATCAAAACTTAATTAAGGTTTACATTAAAGATGCTTTGGGATAAAATCAAACCTGCAAATTTTGTAAGGAGGACGGTTTGAACGAAAGTATAAAAACGGTTTTGTTATGGCTTTTTGCCTTTTCCATAATATTCCTGCTTGTAAACATATTTATGCATGTTGAAACAAAAACTACGACCATATCATTCAAAGAATTCCTTGAACAGGGTGATAAAGGCAACATTGCTAAGGTTGAGATGAAGGGGCAGAATATAAAAGGTGATTTCATAGCACCATTTGTTAAAAACAAGGGGAAGTACGATAAGTTTGTTACGGTTGTTCCTGCTGATTACCCTGAGGTTATAGACAGAATCCTGAAATTTAAAAACCTTGGTGATTTTAAAGTGGTTGAGGATAAAGAATCAACATTTGTGACTGTTTTGATAAGCTGGGCTCCCTTGATAGTGCTGATTGCTATCTGGATTATGTTTATGAAGCAGATGCAGGGAGGTGGCACAAAGGCTTTGAGTTTTGGCAAAAGCAAGGCAAGACTTGTTGATAGCAAAAAAGTTACATTCAAAGATGTTGCTGGAGTTGATGAAGCAATTGAAGAGCTTAAAGAGGTTGTGGAATTTCTCAAAAGCCCCAAAAAGTTTCAGAAATTGGGAGGTAAAATACCCAAAGGTGTGCTTTTAATGGGACCTCCCGGAACGGGAAAAACTTTGCTTGCAAAGGCTGTTGCAGGAGAGGCAGGTGTTCCTTTCTTTTCAATAAGCGGTTCAGAGTTTGTTGAGATGTTTGTTGGCGTTGGCGCATCAAGGGTAAGAGACCTTTTTGAGCAGGGAAAGAAAAATGCCCCCTGTATAATTTTCATTGACGAGATTGACGCTGTTGGAAGGCACAGAGGCGCAGGGCTTGGAGGCGGCCACGACGAGAGGGAGCAGACCTTAAACCAGTTGCTTGTTGAGATGGACGGTTTCGAAACTAAAGACGGGGTGATACTTATTGCAGCAACAAACAGGCCTGATGTTTTAGACCCTGCACTTTTAAGGCCGGGCAGGTTTGACAGAAGGATTGTTGTTGACAGGCCGGATGTAAGGGGAAGGGAAGATATACTTAAAATCCATACGAGAAAGATTCCCCTTGGAGAGGATGTGGATTTAAAAATAATTGCAAGAAGTACACCGGGTTTTGCCGGTGCTGAACTTGCAAACCTGGTAAACGAAGCGGCGTTGCTTGCTGCGCGAAAAGACAAAGAAGTCGTTGAAATGGAGGATTTCGAAGAGGCAAAAGACAAGGTTATAATGGGACTTGCAAGAAAATCAATGGTTTTGTCTGAAGAAGAAAAGAAGAATACAGCCTACCACGAAGCAGGGCATGCACTTGTTGCAGTGGTTCTGCCTGGAACCGATCCAATTCACAAAGTAACAATAATTCCGAGAGGAAGGGCACTTGGAGTAACCGTCCAGTTGCCTGAAGATGACAGGTACACTTACACAAAGGATTACCTTGAAAACAGAATTGCAATACTGATGGGTGGAAGGGTTGCAGAAGAAGTCTATATGGGTCACATTACAACTGGGGCAGGAAACGACATTGAGGTTGCAACAGACCTTGCAAGAAAGATGGTTTGCAAATGGGGAATGAGTGAGCTTGGCCCGATTAATCTTGGAGTTGAAGAGCAGGAGATATTCCTTGGAAAAGACCTTGTTAAACATCAGAACTTTTCAGATGAAACGGCAAAACTTATTGATGCGGAGATAAAAAGCATTATTATGAGAAATTACAAAAAGGCTAAAGACATTTTAAAAGAGTATAAAGAGCAGTTTCTTGAGCTAGCAAACAAACTTCTTGAAAAAGAGGTATTAACGGCGGAAGAGGTGTATTCAATTGTCAAAGGAAACGGCAAAAACAATATATCCCCTGAACCTCAACAGTCCTGAAAGAATTAAGAGGTTTTTTAAAAAAATAGAAGTTGACCCTGCTGGAATAAGGGTTATGACCCCTAAATTCCAGTTTAAAACCTTTGTTATAAAAAACCTTGACAACAGGGCTGCGGCAATTTTAAAGCAGGATATACTCTCAATAGGGGGTGAGGCTGCAATAAGCGGGAAGGTGCTCTGGTTTGAGATGGGGCAAAACGATGTTTTTGTATCAGGTACCTTGAAGCATCTGAAATTGCTCGCTGAAAAGATGAAGAAACAACCGTACAATTTAAAAGCAATCGGGGAAGAACTTGAAAGGCAACTTTCAGATACATTTGATTATTCAAATCTTCTTGTGAAATTGAATGCCAGAAGTTACCCTTTGATAATGGGTATATTAAACAGAACCCCTGATTCATTTTTTGATGGGGGCAGGTACAGCAATGTTGACCTTGCGCTAAAGAGGGCAGAGGAAATGATTGAAGAGGGGGCCGACATTGTTGATATTGGAGGAGAATCTACGAGGCCTGGTTCAAAGAGGGTGGATGCAAAAGAGGAATTTAAAAGAGTTTTGCCGGTTTTAAAACAGATAAAAAAAAGGTTTAAAACACCTGTTTCAATTGATACCTATAAAAGCGAGGTTGCAAAAGATTGTTTGAAAGAGGGGGCTGACATTATAAACGATATATCCTTTGGGACAATGGATAAAAAAATGTTTGAAACTGTTGCAGAGTTTAACTGCCCGTACATTGGAATGCACATAAAAGGAACACCTGAAAATATGCAAAAAGACCCGGAATACAACGATTGCGTTTTTGAGATAAGAGAATTTTTGAATAAAAGAAGCGAGATTGCAATTCAATGCGGGATAAAGAGAGAGAACATTATTATTGATCCCGGAATTGGATTCGGGAAAAAAGATGAGCATAACCTTGAAATATTGAGAAATATTGAAGCATTTTCCTCTCTTGGTTTCCCCGTTTTAATTGGAGCATCAAGAAAAAGTATGTTTGGAAGGTTACTGGGGCTTGATGTTGATAAAAGGCTTTCACCATCAATTGCTGTTGCAGTATATACCACTTTGCAAAATGTTTTCATTTTAAGGGTTCACGATGTCTTTGAAACAAAAAAGGCGGTTGAGATAACAAAGCTTTTATCTGAATGAATGCTCATTCATTTTTTTCTTGACTTGTATGTTGCCATACATTAAAATTAAAATACCAAAAAAGGGTTGGAGGATGATATGAACATAATGGTGTTTATCAAGCAGGTTCCGGATACCGAAACCAAGATCAAGATTGCTGACGACGGCAAGTCTATTGTTGAGGATGGAATTAACTGGATTGTTTCCCCTTACGATGAGTTTGCAATTGAGGAAGCTGTTAAAACAAAGGAGAATTTAGGCGGTGAGGTTACGGTTGTTACAATGGGACCAAAGAGGGCTGAATCTGCTTTAAGAACAGCGCTTGCAATGGGTTGTGATAAGGCAATTCATCTTGAAGACGATGCTTTTGAGGGTGCAGATGCATACTCAACAGCAAAGGCTTTAGCAAAGGTAATTGAAAAGCACAATCCTGATTTGATATTTTTCGGAAAACAGGGTGTTGGAAACGACAATACTCAGGTCGGACAGTTGGTTGCGGAAATGGTTGGTATCGGACACATTGGAACATGTATTAAACTTGAAATAGATGGAGACACAATTAGAGGTGAAAGAGAGATTGAAGGGGGAAGAGAGACTGTTGAAACAAAATTACCCGCTATTGTCACTGCACAGAGGGGATTGAATGAACCAAGATACCCCAATTTAAGGGGAATTATGAAGGCTAAAAAGAAACCCCTTGAAAAATTAACTCCTGCTGACCTTGGTCTTTCTGCAGACGAAGTTGGACTTGCAGGTGCAAAAACAGTTTACCTCTCACTTGAACTTCCGCCTGCAAGACAGGCTGGCAAGAAGATTGAGGTTGAGCCAGAAGTGGCTGCAAAAGAGATTGTTGAATTCCTGAAAAACGAAGCAAAGGTATTATAATAGGGGGTAGCCATGATTTTAGTATTTGCTGATCAAAGAGACGGAAATTTGAAAAAAGCCTCCAAAGAGGCTATATCAGAAGGAAAAAGGCTTGCAACATCCCTTTCTGACTCACTTGGAGTTGTTGTACTTGGAAGTGGGGCAAAGGGTGTTGTTGATGAAATAAAGAAGTACGGTGCCGACAAAGTATTTGTATCGGAAACCCCTGATGCATATTCACCAGACCTTTATGCAGAGGGAGTTGCAAAAATTGCAAAGGAAAACGATGCAAAGGTTGTCCTTTTCCCTGGTACCTCAATGTGTGTTGACTTTGCTCCAAGGGTTTCTGCAAAGTTAGAAGCCGGATTGGTTACGGACATTACCGCAACAGAAGTAAAAGACGGCAAGCTTGTTGTTAAAAAGCCTGTTTACTCAGGTAAGGCAATTGCTACAGTTGATTATAAATCAGACATAGCAATGGCAACATTAAGGCCAAATGTATTTGAACTTGCAGAAAGTAATGGTGCAGGTGAGGTTGTTGAATTCTCTGTTGATGGAGAAGCAAAGGCAAAGGCTATCAAGGTTGAATTGAAAGAGGCTGGCAAGGTTGAACTGACTGAGGCATCAATTATTGTTTCAGGTGGCAGAGGAGTTAAAGGACCAGAATACTTCCAGAATGAATTGCAGCAACTTGCAGACCTTCTTGGAGCAGCAGTAGGTGCTTCAAGGGCTGCAGTTGACGCAGGGTGGATTGACCATTCCCATCAGGTTGGGCAGACAGGTAAGGTTGTATCTCCAAAGGTTTATATGGCATTTGGAATTTCTGGTGCTATTCAACACCTTGCAGGAATGGGTACTTCACAGTACATAATTGCTGTTAACAAAGACCCTGATGCTCCTATCTTCAATGTGGCATCCCTTGGTGTTGTTGCTGACCTTTTCAAGGTTGTGCCTGCCCTGATTGAAGAAATAAAGAAAGCAAAATAAATTATCAATTAAGTAAGACAAATCACAAAAGGGGGATATTTCCCCCTTTTTTTTTGTTTTCTATTTAATTTTGACAAAAAAAGTATTATATTCTAACTATGAAGTGTTTATCACAAAGAGGGGCAGGACAAACAGAGTATATCTTGATTGTTGTTCTTATTGCAATAACAACTCTATTTGCAGTGGGAAGGTATGGAAGAGAGGTGAGGTCTTTATTCTCTAAATCAAAGGTAAAACTTGATTTTAAAGACCTTACAGATTCAAATGTTAATGGAGACGCTAATGGTGGTACCATAACTCCCCCTTCTGATGACGATTCTACTGATGTAAGTTCAGATGACAATGATTCTTCTTCCGATTCTGATGATAACGATGCAGATGAGCAGTCAAACAGGGAAGAAGAATGCCAGAACAGATACAGAGATTTAATGAACGAGAAAAACCAGATAGTTAACAATTATATACAAAATTATAATGAATTGATGAGGGAGTATAATCAGGCAAATAGAGTTTATCAGCATTATTTGAGGGAGCAATCAATGTATGGCTCTGCATGGGGATATTGGAATACATATCTGGACAAAATTCAAATGTATCGCGCTTTAAATAAATTACAGCGCATAAGAGCACAGATAAATGCTTTAAGGCAAAATTATTACAGACAATTGAGAGATTGGCAGGCAAGGATGAATCAGTGGCGTAGTGAGTGTGGCCACAATTAAGAAAGGTGTCAAACCCTGAAAAGGATCTCCTCTTTGTTATAAAGATATATAGAAAACAATATCAGACAACCGGCCATAAGTAATGTGGTGCTCATTGCAAGCAGAAAGTGTACAAAAACCGTTTTGCCTAACAGAATTTCCTGCATAACAAAAGCTGTGTTTAAAACCGGGATATAATAGTAATACTGCGGTATCTGAATAGGTGCGTTTATTGTTAAAATTGCAATAAAAATAATAACAAGAATTACGGGAGTCATTAAAGTCTGTCCCTCTTTCATTGATTTTGCATAGCTTCCTATTGCTATAATTAATGCCGCAGATATAATCCCGATGGGGATTATAAGTGCAAAAAGCAAAATTGTTGACTTAATCCCTATTAAAAAAGAAACCTGCTCAACACCCTGATTAACCGAGTGTTGAATTACCTCTTTTGGCATTGATGCAAAAGTTTTGCCTGCAAAAGATTTAGCCGCAATAACAAAACCCACTATGTTTGAGATTGAATAAAGTATTTCAATAACAATAACATAGAACAACTTTCCAAGCACTATCTCTGTCCTTGATGCCTGTGAAACAAGCAAAGTTGCAATTGTACCCTTCTCCTTTTCCCCTGTGGAAACCTCTAATCCAAACCCCAGTGCACCTGAAAAAAGCATAATAATTATAAGGTAGGGCATAATCCTCCCCAGAACCGCAAGCCCCATATCCTTTTCAGATGCAATGTTTTTGCTCTCAATCTCAAAGGGATTAACAATGCTTTCGGGTATATTTAACTCTTTTAACTTCTCTGAAATCACTTGCTTTCTGTAATCCTCTAAAAGTTTTGATACCCTTTTCTCTGCCTCCCTTGAAAGCCTCTTTGCCTTATTGTGGTAAATAAACAATGTGTTTTTTGAAAAATCAATTATACTGTCAAGTTTTTTCTTCTTTAACTCTTTTTCGGAATCAAAACCAGAAACCTTGACAAGTGAAATGTTTTCGGAATTCTTTTTTATAAATGAAACAATATTGTCCGGCACATTTACGGTATATCCGACCTTCACCGTTTTGTTTTCAATCTCTTTTTTTGTTTTCAATGCAATTGAAGTCATAACATTGAACATAATAAAATAAAATATTATGGGAAGAAAAAAAGTGGTAAAAATTGTCCTCTTGTCCCTGAAAAAGATTGTCAATTCTTTACCGAGAATACTCAATATCTTTTTCATAAGCTTTCCTCTTCAAAAGGCACTACTGAAAAGAAAACACCTTCAATATTTTCAGAGTTGTATGTCTTTTTAAGATTATCCTTTGTGTCGTTTGCAAGTATTTCACCGTTGTTTATAATTGCAATTCTGTCGCATAACTTTTCAACAACATCAAGAATATGCGTTGAAATAACAACAGTTTTGCCGTTTTCTCTCATATCCTTTAAAAAATCAATCACTGTTTTGGTTGCTAAAATATCAAGCCCGTTTGTAGGCTCGTCGAAGATAATTACATCGGGGTTGTGTATCAAAGCCCTTGCAATGCTTAATTTCTGCTTCATTCCGCTTGAATACTCGCTTACAAGCCTCTTTCTATCCCTGAAAAGCCCCAATGATTTGAGAAGGCTCTCGATTCTATCTTCAATCTCTTCTGTTTTAATCCCTGCAAGTTTTCCGAAAAACCTTAAAGTCTCTTCCCCTGTAAGCCTGTCGTAAAGCCCTGTTTCGGTTGATAAAAAGCCTATTTTCTTTCTAACGGTTAAAGGCTCTTCCATTACCGATACTCCGTCAATTACCGCATCTCCCTCTGTTGGGACAAGCATTGTTGCAAGAATTCTAAGAGTGGTTGTTTTCCCTGCCCCATTAGGCCCCAGCAACCCGAATATCTCACCGGGATAAGCCTTAAAATCAATCCCCTTTAACGCCTCAACCTTCTTTTTCCCCGATTTAAAAACCTTCTTCAAACCACTAACTTCAATCATATTTGAATTATACGACAATATATTAAATTTGTTTCCCTATATGAAATTTAATTATTGAAATATAATTATTTTTACTTTTTTTGCAGTTTTTAGTTGGTAAAAATTCAATAACATATCTTTTGTCGTGAAAAGCGGGAATAATTCCATCATAGTCCTTTTCTTTCGCTATTTCCTGCCCAGAAGGTGAGATTATATTTATTTGGAAATTAGGTGCAGTTATAAAGACAAATTTGATACTGGAATCAAAAACAGGGGTTACTTTAAAGGGGTTGCAATCGACTTTGATATAGTTTTTGTCTGTTGATATCTCTAACTTAACAGGAGAGTGTTTAGGTAATACTCTCAGTTTCAATGTTTTTTTCAGATTTTTTAATAAAAATTGATTTAAATAGAAATAATTACCATTATTTTTAAAAGAATAGGCAAGGGATGGAAAGAGTGTTTGTATTTCAACTTTTTCAGAGGAAATGCCTATTATACCAACCGAGCAATCAGCAACCGTAAATTCAACCAAACAGGGTCTTTTTATCAAGATAGGCTTGTTTAAAGATGCCTTTATAATTGGAAGATTTTTGTCTTCTGGGCTTTCGTAGTTTATATTTAAAAAAGAAGAATTATAATAGTTTTCTTTGAGTTCCGGTTTTTTGTTACAGGAGATGTTTAAAAGTATCAAGCCTAATAAAACAATGACATACTTTTTCATTGAACCTCCTTTAAAAAAATTGTTTAAGGTAATTAGGTATTACCAAGAAATTATATTGAAATGGTAACTTAATTGCAAGTTGTCGCTTGTAAGCAGTGGTAATAATTTTTTGAAATTTTTATTCTTTCATTTCTTCCTTGCTTAAAGGTTTAAATTCTGATAACCTCTATTTACATGAAGGTGTGTGCGATTATTCCTGCAAGGTATGCTTCAACAAGGCTTCCCGGCAAACCTCTTTTAAAAGTAAAAGGTAAAACTATCATTCAACTGGTTTATGAGCAGTGTAAAAAAGTTTCCCTGCTTGAAAGGGTTATTGTTGCAACGGATGATGAAAGGATTTTTAAAGAGGTTGAATCCTTTGGCGGGGATTGTGTATTGACCTCTCCTTCCCACACTTCGGGGACAGACAGGATTGCCGAGGTTGCTCAAAATCTTGATTTTGATGTTGTGGTTAATGTTCAGGGGGATGAGCCTCTTATAAGCCCTGATGCAATTGAATCGGCAATAAAGCCCTTTTTTGAAAAAGAGAATATGTTAATGACCACTTTGAAAACAGGGATAAAAAGTAAAGAGGAGTTGTTCAATCCAAATGTTGTAAAGGTTGTCTGCGACAGGGAAGGTTTTGCACTTTACTTTTCAAGGCTTCCCCTACCTTACAGGAAACATAAAGAGATGGCTTTGCTCTATCCTGTGAACAGGGATAATTTAAATCATTATTTTAAACACATAGGTTTGTATGCCTATAAAAGGGATTTTCTGTTAAAATTGTCTGAGATGAAGCCCACTTTCCTTGAAAAAACAGAGGGGCTTGAGCAGTTGAGGGTGCTTGAAAACGGGTACAGAATATTTGTGGTTGAGACAGAGTTTGACACTTTGGGGATTGATACTATGGATGATTTTTTAAAATTGAAAAAGATTATGGGGGAATAGATGACAAAGTTTATATTTGTTACAGGCGGGGTTTTGTCCTCACTTGGAAAGGGGATTGCCGCCGCATCAATAGGAGCAATACTTGAGAGTATGGGGTATAAAGTCAGTTTGCAAAAGTTTGACCCTTATTTGAATGTTGACCCCGGGACAATGAGCCCGTATCAGCATGGAGAGGTTTATGTAACCGACGATGGTGCTGAAACAGACCTTGACCTTGGTCATTACGAGAGGTTTACCTCTTCCCATTCAACAAAAGACCATAACCAGACAGCCGGGAAAATATACAACTCAGTTTTAACAAAGGAGAGGAAAGGGGTTTATCTGGGGAAAACGGTTCAGGTAATTCCCCATGTTACAGACGAGATAAAACTCTCAATCAAAAGGGTGGTTGACGGTATTGATATAGCAATCTGTGAAATAGGGGGGACTGTCGGAGATATTGAGTCTCTTCCATTTTTAGAGGCAATAAGGCAGTTTGGACTGGAGCATGACCCCCAGGATGTTCTTTACATTCACTTAACCTATGTGCCTTTCATTAAAACGGCAGGGGAATTGAAGAGCAAACCGACACAGCACTCCGTTAAGCAGTTGAGGGAGATCGGTATTCAACCTCACATTATCCTTGCAAGGACGGAGAGAAGTTTGCCTCAATCAATTAAGGATAAGATTGCTCTTTTCTGTAATGTAAGGCATGAATGCGTTGTTGAGGCAAGGGATGTTGAAAATATTTACTTTGTGCCTTTGATGTTTGCAGAGCAGGGGCTTGACAAACTTATATGCAGGCACCTTGGCTTGAAAAAGTGCAAGCCTAATTTAAAAAAGTGGTATGAATTAAGGGAGAAGATTCAAAACCCGAAAGACACTGTAACAATTGGCATTGTCGGAAAGTACACAGAGTACAAGGATTCTTACAAATCTTTGATTGAAGCGTTACACCATGCCGGTTTTATTAACATGCTTGATGTTAAGCTGGAGTGGATTGATTCCTCAATGTTTGAAAAGGATGAATCAAAGTTGAAATTGCTTGACAATGTTGACGGAATACTTGTCCCGGGAGGCTTTGGCTCAAGAGGAATTGAAGGAATGATAAAGGCTATTGGTTATGCAAGGGAGAATAAAATACCGTTTTTCGGAATATGCCTTGGAATGCAGTTAACCTGTATTGAGTTTGCAAGGAATGTTGCCGGATTGACAGATGCAAACTCAACGGAGTTTGACGAAGAGCCGCCATACAAGATTATCTATAAGTTGAGGGAACTGGTTGGTGTTGAGGATATGGGTGGTAATATGAGGCTTGGAAGTTATCCCTGTGTAATTCAGACAAAGGACAGTTTTGTCTATAAAGCATATAAGAAAGAGATGATTGAGGAAAGGCACAGACACAGGTACGAGTTCAATATGGAATTCAGGCCTTTACTTGAAGAAAAGGGACTTAGGTTTACCGGTATATCCCCTGACGGCAAGTTTGTTGAGGTTGTTGAAATAAAAAACCATCCCTGGTTTTTAGGCTGTCAGTTTCACCCTGAATTCAAATCAAAGCCTTTGACCTCTCACCCCCTTTTCAGGGATTTTGTAAAGGCATCCTATGAAAACGGCAAAAAAAGGAGAAAGAAAAAATGAGCGATTCTCTCTGGAATACATTGACATCTTCCGAAGATTTTTTCCTTTTAGCAGGCCCCTGTGTAATTGAAGATAAAGAAACCGTACTCTCAATTGCAACGAGATTGAAGGGTATAGGGGAATTGTATGGTATCCCGATTGTATTTAAGGCTTCTTTTGACAAGGCAAACCGCTCTTCAATATCAAGTTTCAGGGGGCCGGGGCTTGAAAAGGGGCTTGAGATATTGAAGGAAGTAAAAGATGAAACAGGGTTGCCTGTTTTAACCGACATTCATCTTCCTTCCCAGGCAGAGCCTGTCTCTATGGTTTGCGATATTATTCAAATACCTGCTTTTTTGTGCAGGCAGACAGACCTTCTTGTTGCCGCAGGCAATACGGGGAAGATTGTGAATGTGAAAAAGGGTCAGTTTTTAGCCCCTTGGGATATGGAGAATGTTGTAAAAAAGGTTGAGTCAACCGGAAATAAAAAGATTATGCTTACAGAGAGAGGAACAAGTTTCGGATACAACAACCTTGTGGTGGATTTTAAGTCTTTCCCGATTATGTCAACCTTCGGTTATCCCGTTGTTTTTGATGTTACCCATTCTGTTCAGTTGCCTGGAGGCCTTGGGGATAAAACAGGGGGACAGAGGGAGTTTATCCCTTACCTTGCAAAGGCTGCTGCAGGTTGCGGTGCAATAAACGGTTTCTTTTTTGAGGTACACGAGGACCCAGAAAGGTCAAAATCCGATGCGGCTAATATTTACCCTTTAAATAAATTCGGTTCTCTTATTGAGAGTATGCTTAAAATATGGAGGGCATCCCTTGGAAATTGTTGATATTGCAAAAAGGGTTCTTGAAATTGAGGGAAAGTCTGTTTTGGATCAGATAGATTCATTAAACAATGATTTTGTAAAGGCTGTTGAAATTCTCAAAAATACAAAGGGCAGGGTTGTCATAACTGGTATGGGAAAATCGGGTTTGATATGCAGAAAGATTGCTGCAACAATGGCTTCCACAGGCACGCCTGCAATTTTTGTTCACCCTGCCGAGGCAATTCACGGAGACCTTGGAATGATAGTTGAGGGGGATTCTGTAATTGCCGTTTCAAACTCAGGCGAAACCGAAGAGATTATAAGACTGCTTGAATTTATAAAAAGGATAGGTGTCCCCATTATTGCCATTACTTCAAACAAAGAATCCACTCTTGCAAAACACAGTGATGTTGTTATACACCTTAAAATTGAAAAGGAAGCCTGTCCCCTTGGTCTTGCTCCAACATCCTCCACAACAGCAACCCTTGCAATAGGGGATGCAATTGCAATGGTTTTGCTTGAACTGAAAAACTTTACCCCGGAAGATTTTGCAGCAAGGCATCCCGGTGGGAAATTGGGTAGAAAACTTTTAACGGTTGAATCTTTAATGCACAAAGACGACATACCCCTTGTGTATGAATCCACTAAAATGCAGGATGTGATTTACATTATGTCTTCCAAAAGGCTTGGTATTGCAGTCGTTGCAAAGGATAAAACCAAAAAACTTGTGGGTGTTATCTCTGATGGCGATTTAAGGAGATTGCTTGAGAGGTATAATGGTGGCTTACTTGAAAAAAAAGCAAAAGAATGTATGACTGAAAATCCTAAAACGATAGCAAAAAACAATCTTGCGGTTGAAGCATTGAATAAACTGGAAAGGTATAAGATTACGGTTCTGGTGGTAACAGATAAAGAAAATAATATAGAAGGGGTAATTCACTTACACGATCTATGGAAAACGAAGTTATTTTAAAGGCAAAAAAGGTAAAGGCAATATTTACAGATGTCGACGGTGTCTTGACAGACGGCAGTATGTACTATGCAGAAGGAATGAGTGAGCACTTCAAGGTTTTTTCAGTGTACGATGGGGTTGGAGTCAAAATCGCCAATCTTTGTAATATCCCTGTATTCTTTGTTTCTGCTAAAAAGTCTTCCCTTCTTCATAAAAGGGCATCTGAAATCGGTGTAAAAGAGTGTTATGATGGAGTGGAAGATAAAATTGTTTTGGTGACAGGAGTTATGGACAGACTTGGGTTATCCCCTGAAGAAGTGTGTTATATTGGGGATGACATTGTTGATGTTCAGGTTTTGAAGGTTGTTGGTTTCCCCGTTGCCGTTGCCAATGCTTTGAGTTATGTAAAGGATTTTGCGATTTATATTACCGACAGAGAGGGAGGGAAAGGTGCATTGAGAGAGGTTGTGGAGTTAATTATCAGGGCAAAAGGGGAGTGGGAATGGGTGATTGAGTATTTTGGAGGGCAAAAATGAAAAAACTTGACACTATAAGGTTTTCTATCTGGATAATACTTCTTTTTCTGGTTTTGATTATGATTCTTCTTAACGCAAATCAGACTGTTGATTTCAGGTATTTTCTTTTTGATTCAACTGTTATAAAAGGTATTCCTCTTTTTGTTGTGATTTTCGTTTCTGCTGGAGCAGGGCTTCTTCTGGGGCTTCTGTATTCTTTCAAAGAGGTTTTAAAATTTAAAAAAATGCACAGGGATTGTCTCGGTGAGATTGAAAAGTTAAAAAAAGAGGTTGAAGCACATAGAAATAAAGATATTGAGGAGTTTTTTGAGAAAAATGAGGAGAAGTAAATGGGTGCTGTTGTATTTGTCTCCATATTGATAGTTCTTGCAATAATAGTTTTTTTCTTTGTGTCAAAAGATGGAAGCAGATCGGAGAAAGATGGGGAGGGGGATTTTGAAAGAACAATTGTGATGATAATAGATAGGCTTCAAACAGGTGAGGTTGAAGGTATTGAGAACCTTTTCAGAGAGATAGTTAAGAAAGATTCTTCAAAGGTTGAGTTTTATGTCATACTTGCCAACATTTTAAGAGAGAAGGGGTTTATATCAGAAGCAATAAATATTCACAAAAGTGCTTTGAAAAGGCATGATGTTCTTGAAAATCTTAAATTAAAGGGATGGGTTCTGGGAAACCTTGCTGAGGATTTTAGAAAGGGTGGAATGATTGATAGGGCTTTGAGAACATACAAAGATGCCCTTGCTTTGATGTTTGAAGAAGAAAAAGGTGTTTCGTTTTTAAAGCAGGATTTTAAAAACAAGGCTTTTTTTCAAGACCCTTACATAAAAATGTGGCTTGGAACACTATTGAAGAGATATTCCTTTTTGTTGAAACAGGTGGGTGATTATGAAAGTCTTTTGAGTTTAACCGATATTATGAAGTATGCAGGATGCTTTAAAGGGGAAAAAGAGCATGGCAGAGAGGTTGCTTTTATATACAACCAGATTGGTGAAGAATTGTTGAAAAGCGGGAATGTTAAAAGAGCGATTGAGTACTTTAACAAGGGTCTTTCAATTTATGGAGAGCTTTATCCTGCTTACCTTAATCTTATTAAGATTTACAAAAAGTCTAAAACTTCAAAAGCGGTTTCTTTGATTGATGATTTGATTTCTTCAATTCCTGAGAAGGGATTTCTGGTGTTGCCTGTTTTAAAGGAGATAGCACCTAAAAAATTTGAAGACAGATGTGTTGCACTTTTAAATTTAAATGAAAACGATTGGAGGGTACGTCTGGAGCTTGGTAGGTTTTACCTTGAAAAAGGGAACAAAGATAAGGCTCTTTATGAATTTAAAAAGTGTATTGAACTTGCTCCCATGGTTTTGATTATTCACCAGGAGATATGGAAGTATCTGTTGAAACATCCTGATGATGTTGAGGTTTTTAAAGAGTATGCAAACACCTTAAACAGGGTTCTTGTTTTCAGTGACCCCTTTGTATGTTCAAAATGCAATTACAAATCCTCGGAATTTTTATGGAAGTGTCCGTACTGTCATGAATTTGATACCTTTATTGAATTGAGGTTATAAAATTTAAAGGAGAGTATATGAGAAAAAAAGCGGTTGTTACCTCGACAGGCAGTTTTTTCCCTGACAGGGTGGTTGATAATCATTTCTTTGAAAGTTACTTAGATACATCTGACGAATGGATAACAACAAGAACAGGTATTAAGAAAAGAAGGTTTCTTGAAGATGGGAAAGCCACTTCCGACATGGCTCTTGAGGCTGCAAAGGTTGCACTTGAAAGAAGGGGAATTACGCCAAACGAAGTTGAGTGCATAATAGTGTGCACAGTTACCGCAGATATGCACTTCCCTCAAACTGCATGCCTTGTGCAGGATAAATTAGGGGCTAAAAATGCCTGGGGGTTTGATCTTTCAGCAGCATGTTCAAGTTTTGTTTTTGGATATGTGACTGCCTGCAATTTGGTTGAAACAGGAAGGTTTAAGAATGTGTTGCTTATAGGTGCGGATAAATGCTCATCGTTTATAAATATGGAAGACAGAAACACCTGTGTTTTGTTCGGAGACGGAGCAGGTGCTTTTTTAATTGAAGGGGTTGAAGATTCGGAATCTGGTTTTATTGATGCAGATTTACATATTGACGGTTCTGGAGGAAAATACCTTTATATGCCTGCCGGGGGGAGTTTAAAGCCTGCATCGGAGGAGACTGTCAAAAATAAAGAGCATTATGTTTTTCAGGAAGGAAGAGAGGTTTTTAAGAGGGCTGTTGTAAAAATGCCTGAATCTACAAAAGCTGTTCTTGAAAAAACAGGATTAACAGTGGATGATATTGACTGGCTTGTGCCCCATCAGGCTAATTTAAGAATAATTGAATCTGTTGCCAAGAGATTGAAGATTGACAGGGAAAAGGTTATGATAAACATTCATAAGTACGGAAATACCACTTCTGCTACAATCCCGACCTGCATTGATGAGTATTACAGGAAAGGGAAGTTAAGGAAGGGAGAGACTGTTGTAATTACCTCGTTTGGGGCAGGTTTCACCTGGGGTGCTGCTATTTTTAAGTGGGGTATTTAGTAGTAAGGATTAAACTGGAGTAACAATGATATACGGGATATCCACTCATCCCTTTGCTTACGAATTGTTAAAAAGAAAACATCTTGATTTAATAGCAGATAACGGATTTTCTGTAATTGAAATATTCTCAAGCAGGATGCAGATTGACTTTAATAACCATTCGCAATTGAAGGAGATTGCAAAAGGTGTTTCTGATAACAAATTGATGGTGAACTCTGTTCACGCTCCCTTTTACTTTGATCTTGCTTCTTTAAAAAACAGAATGTTTGTTAACATAGCAAGTGAAAATGAGGAGTACAGGAATAAATCCGTTGAAGAGATAAAAGCATCAATGGTGCTTGCCACTTTGTTCCCTGTTGATTACTATGTGATCCACTTCCCATACAATGTGATCAGAGATCCGTTTTTGAAAAGCCTTGAAGAATTATTTGTATTTGCGGAGCATCTGCAGGTAAAACTTGCTTTTGAAAACATCCCTGGTTCGCGCACTTCGGTTGCTTCAATTGTTAAATTTTTTGAGGATAACCTTGTACCTGCAGGGGTTTGCTTTGATACTGGCCATGCAAATATCAGAGGAACTTTGTACAACGATATAGAAAAGTACGGAGTTAACTTTTTCACCATGCATGTTCACGATAATGTGGGGGACTCTGATTCCCATCTTGTCCCTTTTGAAGGGAACATTGATTGGGAAAGGGTTATGAAACTTTTGAAAGGGGTTGATTATAAATGGGGTTTCATACTGGAAATCAGAATGAGTGGCTTCTCAGATTATGACATGTTGTTAAAAGATGCTTATAATGCTGTTTGTAAATTTAAAGAGATAGAATCCAGGATTGAATAGATAGCATTATGAAGATTATAGTTGCACAGACTGCTGGTTTTTGCTGGGGTGTAAGAAGGGCAATGGACAGAATCCTTGATATTTCTAAAGAAAAAGAAAGTGTGTGTACTTTAGGTCCTTTGATTCATAACAATCAGGTTGTGTCTTTGCTTGAATCAAAAGGGGTTAGATCTGAAAAAGATATATCGAAATTGAACAGCGGTACTGTTGTTATAAGGGCACATGGCACGACCCCTGAAACCTTAAAAGCATTGAAAGATAAGGGGCTTGATGTGGTTAACCTTACCTGTCCAAAGGTTGGCAAGGTTCAGGGGATAATTAAAGGGCATATAAAAAAGGGTTATAAGGTTGTTATTGTTGGTGATGAAGGGCATGCTGAGGTTATTAGTTTAAAGGGGTATTCTGAAGGTGAAGCGTTTGTTGTAGGGAGTGTTGAAGATGCAACAAAGTTGAACAACCTTGATAAGGTTATTGTTGTTTCGCAAACAACTTTTAATTACGATGAATTTTATCGAATTGTGGATGTTATTAAAAGCAGGGCTAAAGAGGTTAAGGAATTTTGCACAATTTGCGATTCGACACACAGAAGACAGGATGAAGTGAAAAGGATAGCATCTCAGGTTGATTGTATGATAATTATAGGTGGGAAACACAGCGCCAATACTACCAGGCTTGCAGAAATATCGAAGCAATACTGCAATTGTGTGTACCACATTGAGACGGAGGACGAACTGAAAGGTATTGATTTTTCTTCCTTTGAGACAGTTGGTGTCTCTGCCGGAGCATCAACTCCAAACTGGATAATAAACTCTGTTGTTGATTATTTAAAGTTTCTTGACAGTGGTTCCAGGCCATGGAAGAAGTTTGTCTCTTTTATTTTCAATTCAGGCCTATTCAGGGGTTTTTCAGCCTTTTTGTTTTCTTTTGGGTTACTCAACCTGTTTTCAATACCTCTTTCTTTCAGGTTTTCTTTAATAGCATTTTTTTACATTTTTTCAATGACGGTTTTTAACAATTTAATTGATATAGAGGGTTTAAGGTTCAGCAATCCATCAAGGTTTTTCTTTATTAAAGAAAAAAAGAGTTTATTGGTCTTTTTAGCTTTTTTATCGTTGTTTTCCCTTGCTGTTTTGAGTTTTACAATTTCATTTTACACTTTTTTAGCACTGTTGTTTGCTTCTATTCTGGGATTGATTTATAGAATTAAATTGAGGTTTAAAGGGAATAAATTGAGGCTATTTGATGTTCCAGGTTCCAAGAACCTTCTTTATGCTCTTGCATGGACTATAGTTATTGCAGTAATTCCTTTCTGGTATGCAGGTTTGTACAAAGAAATTTCAATTATTGCTGTTTCTTTTTTTGTGTTTGTTGTTGTGTTTTCTGGATCAATATTCTCCGATATTAAGGATATTCAGGGAGACAGATTTTATGGCAGGGAAACATTACCGATACTGGTCGGCATTGATAGATCATTGAAAATTTCTCACATAACTGTAATTGTCGTTGTTTTTTTCTCTTTATCCCTCATATTTTTTTATGGTGATTATATTTACTTTTCAATTCTTTCAATATTTTTCTTGCTTTATTACACTATTGTAAACACCTTTGTCGTAAAAAAAAGAGTGTTATCCCCGATTCTCTATGAATTTTTACTTGACAATTTTGCCCTCATTCCAGGTGTTATTGCTTTGCTTTTCTCTTTCGTTAAATGATTTAAGGATTATATCACTGTTTTTCACGGCCTTTTTCAGGTATTCAAAGTATAGTTTTTCTATGTCTCTTCTCTCAAGGTCTGTGTTTTTCCTTAAGAATTTTCTGTAATTGTAACTGACATAGGACAGTGTTATTGCTGCGGCAACTGAAACATTGAAACTTTCGGTAAAGCCATACATGGGGATAAAAAACTCTCCGTCACTGAGTTTTTTGCTTTCTGAACTGATACCCGAATGCTCATTTCCAAACACAAAAGCATACTTTACTCCAGGAGTTATTGGTATTTTATTCAGGGGTTTTGCGTTTCTCGAGACATTTGCCACAAATATTTTGTACCCTTTTTGTTTTACTTGGGTTAAACACTTCTCACATTTTTTGAATCTGTGGATGTTTATCCATTTGTGAGAGTACTTTGTCACCGCTTTGTTAATTTCAAACTGATAATCCTGTTCAACAACATAAACATCGGTTAAACCAAGGCCCTCAGCAGTCCTTATAACTGCACTTGTATTATGGGAATCAAGAAGATTATCAAGAATTATGGTGATGTTTTTTATCCTTGAAAGCAAAACCTCTTTTAACCTTTCAAGTCTTGCATCGCTTAAAAATGATTCCAGAAACTCAATCGTTTTTTGCATATCCCGGCCAAGAAAAAAGCCCCGAAAATCGGGGCAAAGATCTATACCTGAACAACCTCTTTTACTTCAGGAACTTCCTCTTTCAATCTCTCTTCTATAAAGAGTTTCAATGTCATTGTTGACATTGGGCAACCGCCGCATGCACCTAAAAGTTTTACATATACCGTGCCGTCTTCATACTTTAAAAACTCAACATCTCCTCCATCCATCTGCAATGCAGGTCTGATGTTGTTTAAAGCCTTTTCAACTTTTTCCTGAATATCCATAAATCCTCCTTTGTTTTTACGCACTTATCACGCTTTTAATACCTCAGCAAGGATGTTTAATCCTTCGTCAATTACATCTTTTGTTATATTTAAAGATGGTCTGAACCTTATAGACCTTTCACCGGATTTAAGTACTGCAAGCCCATTTTCAAAGCACTTATTGAAAACATTATCTCTTGCTTCTGCGCTTTCCAGTTCAAATGCTGCAAAAAGCCCTCTTCCTCTAATGTTGGAAATTTTCACCTTTGAACCTTCTTTTAATTCATTTAGTTTGTTGAAGAGATAATTCCCCATTTTTGCTGCATTTTCAACAAGGTTGTCTTCGTGGATTATCTCTAAAATCCTCTGTGCTCTAACCATATCGACTATGTTTGCCCCCCAGGTTGAGTTAAGCCTTGAAGAAACCTTGAACACAGAGTCAACCTCATTTATCTTGTCCGAAACCATAATTCCGCAAACCTGCAATTTTTTACCGAAAGAAACAATATCAGGAGTAAAACCGAAATGCTCAAAGCACCACATCTTACCGGTTGCACCCACTCCGGTTTGAACCTCGTCAACAATGTAAAGTATGTCATTTTCTTCTGTTATCTCTCTTAATTTTTTCAGGAATTCAGGTCTGAAGTGGTTATCTCCGCCCTCTCCCTGAATTGGCTCGATAATCAGGCAGGCTATGTCATCTCCGTACTCTTTTATGGCAGAATTTATCTCGTCAATTGCCCTGTTTTCAAGCTCAATAACCTTTTTCAGGTTGTCTTCGTTTAATGGGAATTCAATCTTTGGGTTTGTTATTCTTGGCCAGTTAAATTTGGGAAAGTATTTCACTTTTGTGGGGTCAGTATTTGTGAGGCTCATGGTATAGCCTGTTCTTCCATGAAATGCCTCTTTAAAATGGATGACCATGTGCCCCTTTTCTTCTTTATAGCCTTTTGCAAAGTTTTTTCTTACTTTCCAGTCGAATGCTGTTTTTAAAGCATTCTCCACTGCAAGTGCCCCGCCGTCTATGAAGAAGTAATTGGGAAGATCAGGGTGTGCCCCTAATTTTGCAAATGTTTCAACGAATTCAGCCATATATGTTGTGTAAATATCTGAATTTGCAACTTTGTGAATTGACGCAATCTCCAACCTCTCAAGGAATTCAGGTTCTTTCATTTTGGGATGGTTGAATCCAAGAGGTAAAGATGCAAAGAAAGCATAAAAATCAATATACCTTTTCCCATCCCTCGCATCAACCATATAACAACCTTCACTCTTTTCAAGGTCAAGTACAATGTGAAATCCATCTACCAAAATGTGTTTTTTCAGGCTATCAAGCACATTATCTGGAGAAACCCTAACTGATTCCATAATTAACTCCTCAAAATAAATTTTACCTTTTGTATATTACCAGAATAGGTTTTAAGGTCAATAATTATTTCAACAGATCTTTGTTGCCATTTGCTACATATTTTATCAGTGCATCTTCAAATATTGAATCAGGAAATTTATTTTTGTCAGGATACCGTTCTCTGAAGGCTGCATAACTTTTTTCAATATCTTCTTTTAATAATTCTCTTAAATTTCCAGTTTCAATTCCCTGTTTTATTTTTTCTTCATTGTACAGTTTAATATCGCTTGCAAGGGCATTTGCAAATCTTTTTGCTTTTTTCATAACGGGGTCTTCTACACCGTTCTTTTCTACTTTGTGTTCCTCCTTTTTCTCTACAGTTTTTAGATGGTGAGTTTTTATCTCTCCCTGCGATTTCAGGGGAAGAAGGTTTAATTCCCTTTCAAACATTGATGTTGCTATTTCAAATATCTTTTGTTGCTTAACATCTTTCATCTCAAATATAAAAAATCCTGCCTGTTTGTATTTGATTAGAAGAGGAATTGCAATTGTTTTTGAAATGTCAAAAAGTGATATTAGATCCTGAGGGAATATGTCTTCCGTTAATCTTGAGGGCTCCATAAAAATTGGTTTTTTTATTTTAAAATCCTTTCTTGGCCTGTTCCCCTCTCCCATTGCAGCATAACATATAGCAAAATCCCCTTTAAATATAAAAAATCCCATGTACCGGGAGTACTCGTTTAGTGTTGAAAAAAATCCCTCGATTAACTCTTTCTGGTTTACGCTTTGTTTTAAAATAAGATTTAGTTGATACAATGGTTCAACGCCACCAACCCCTTCTGAATCCTTAAAAGCCAGTTGTTTTAGTAATGGTTCAATATCATCTGTTTTTAGTGAGAAATCCCTCTGCAAAATTTTTTCAATTTCAATCTTTAATTCTGTTAACAGTTGATCAATTTTGAGGTTTATAAATTCCACAATTGTCTCTTTCCTTTTATCCATATTACTCTCCCTGAATTTTTCTGAAATATATTATATACGAAATTGTAATTTTTTGATAATATTCTGTGGATTTTTTTATTTCGATAATCTGATAATATTTTTATAATATAATCTTGACAATAATACACTAAAGTTTTATATTAATATCGGTTACAAAAAGGAGTATGGAGGTAATTATGGGAAAAATAATTGGTATTGATCTTGGAACAACAAACTCTGTTGTTGCAGTTATGGAGGGTAATGATGTTACGGTCATTCCCAACCAGGAAGGTGCAAGAACAACTCCTTCAGTTGTTGCTTTTACCAAAAATGGAGAAATTTTAGTTGGCCAGGTTGCAAAGAGACAGGCTATTACAAACCCTGAAAATACGATCTTCTCTATAAAAAGGTTTATGGGAAGAAGGTATGATGAGGTGACTGAAGAGATGAAAATGGTGCCTTACAAAGTTGTTAAGGCGCCTAACGGAGATGTCAGGGTTGAGGTAAATGGAAAACTTTATTCTCCACCTGAAATATCTGCAAAGGTGTTGCAGAAGTTAAAAAAGGCTGCCGAGGATTACCTTGGAGAGCCTGTTAAAGAGGCGGTTATTACTGTTCCCGCTTACTTTAACGATGCTCAAAGACAGGCAACCAAGGATGCTGGAAAGATCGCAGGGCTTGAGGTTAAAAGAATAATAAACGAGCCAACTGCGGCAGCCCTTGCTTATGGACTTGATAAGAAAAAGGATGAAACAATAGCGGTTTACGACTTTGGTGGTGGCACTTTTGATATTTCAATACTTGAAGTTGGTGAGGGTGTGGTTGAGGTTAAATCAACGAACGGAGACACCCACCTTGGTGGAGATAACATAGACCAGAGAATAATAGACTGGTTAATTGATGAGTTCAAGAAAGATCAGGGGATTGACCTTTCTCAGGACAAAATGGCTTTACAGAGATTGAAAGAGGCTGCTGAAAAGGCAAAGATAGAGCTCTCTTCAATGATGGAAACAGAGATAAATTTACCATTTATCACTGCGGATGCCTCAGGCCCAAAACATCTGAACATTAAATTAACAAGAGCAAAACTTGAAGCAATGATTGAGGATCTTATTGAGAGAACAATGGATCCATGTAAAAAGGCACTTGAAGATGCTGGTTTAACTCCATCAGATATTGATGAGGTTGTTCTTGTTGGTGGTTCTACGAGAATTCCTCTTGTTCAAAAAAAGGTTACTGAATTCTTTGGCAAAGAGCCGCATAAAGGGGTAAACCCTGACGAGGTTGTTGCGGTTGGTGCTGCAATCCAGGGTGGAGTTCTTGCAGGTGATGTGAAAGATGTTCTTCTCCTTGATGTAACTCCGTTATCTCTTGGTGTTGAGACCCAGGGTGGGGTTATGACTGTTATGATACCAAGGAACACCACTATCCCAACAAGGAAGACAGAAGTGTTTACAACGGCTGCGGATAATCAGACAAGTGTGGAAATACATGTTTTGCAGGGTGAAAGGCCTCTTGCAAAGGATAACAAATCTCTTGGAAGGTTTCATCTTATGGGAATACCACCTGCACCAAGGGGAGTTCCTCAGATAGAGGTTACTTTTGACATAGATGCAAATGGTATTTTGAATGTGAGTGCAAAGGACAGGGCAACAGGCAAGGAGCAGAAGATCACAATAACCGGTTCAAGTGGTTTGACAAAAGAGGAGATCGATAGAATGGTTAAGGAGGCTGAAGCACATGCTGAAGAAGACAAAAGGAGAGCTCAGCTTATTGATGCAAGGAACAGAGGGGATTCTCTGATTTACCAGATTGAGAAACTTTTGAAAGAGCATTCAGATAAGATCAACGATGCAGATAAGCAGGCTATTGAATCTGCTATCTCTCAGTTAAAAACTGCTATGGAAGGTGAGGATGTAAACGCAATAAATTCTGCAATTGAAAACCTCACCAATGTATCTCACAGACTTTCCCAGTACCTGTACCAATCTCAATCAGCACCTGGAAGTGAAGCAACTCATGGTGCAGGTGCCACAAACTCAAATGTTGGGGATTCTAAAAAGGATGATGGAGATGATGTTGTTGATGCGGAGATTGTGGAATAATGGGGGTGTACGGAGATTAGGCCATGGTTAAAAAGGATTATTACGCTGTATTGGGGCTCCAGAAGGGAGCCTCAATACAGGAAGTTAAAAAAGCG